>JBFHEW010000380.1:0-3674 GCA_041583955.1 Bacteroidia bacterium
GGATGGGAAATCAGACAGAACGTATGTTCTAGCAGAAGGATTGAATCAGCCTAACGGAGTTGCTTACCGTAAAGGAGATCTCTACATCGCAGAGATCAGCAGGGTGTCGGTTATGCGCGGCATTGACGGAAAGTTGGCAAAGCCACCGAAAATGGAAACGGTTAGAGACGACTTTCCAGATGAGAAGCACCATGGTTGGAAATACATTGCGTTCGGACCGGACGATAAGCTCTATGTTCCAATAGGTGCGCCTTGCAATATCTGTTTGAGCGAAGATGAACGATTTGCTTCCATTACAAGGATGAATGCCGATGGTTCTGATTTTGAGATCTTTGCGCATGGTGTGCGCAATACCGTTGGTTTCGATTGGCATCCGGAAACAAACGAACTTTGGTTTACAGACAACGGACGGGATTGGATGGGAGAGAACAAACCGAATGACGAATTGAACCGGGCACAGGAGGCAGGGATGCATTTCGGCTATCCGTACTGTCATGCAGGAGAATATGCCGATCCCAAATTCGGGAAGGAACGCACATGTTGGGAATTCGCGGTTCCAGCCCGCAAGTTGAATCCGCACGTGGCCGCTCTCGGAATCACCTTCATTGAGAAGGAGGTTCTGCCGCAGGAATTCAGAAAATCCATCTTCATTGCCGAACACGGATCATGGAATAAGACCGTACCCGATGGGTACCGGATAACTCGGGTTGAACTGAAAGGCGATCTTGCTGTTAAGTATGAGGTGTTTGCCGAAGGCTGGCTCAGTGGTGCCGAACGCATCGGACGTCCTGTGGACATCCTCGAGCTGTCGGATGGCAGCCTACTTGTTTCAGACGATCATGCCAATTGTATTTACCGAATAACCTATTCACAATGAACATTTTAATAAAGATCATCATTTCCTCCTTGGCCGTTTTCCTAACTGCGTGGCTGTTGCCCGGGGCCGATGTGTCCGACTATGTGGCGGCACTGTGGGTGGCCATCGTACTCGCTTTGCTCAATGGTTTCCTCAAGCCGCTGCTCATCATCCTCACGATTCCGATCACCATTTTTACGCTAGGACTTTTCCTGTTGGTCATCAACGCTGCCATCATTCTGCTTGGTAGTCATCTTGTTGATGGATTTCACGTTGATGGGTTCTGGTGGGCCTTGCTTTTCAGTCTGGTTCTGTCGGTTCTCACCTCACTTATGGAATCGTTGGGAAGTAGCAAGGAGGTCACCAGGTGAAAGATGCCGGGTATTACATAGAACATCTCCAGATGAATCCTCATCCGGAGGGTGGATGGTACAAGGAAACGTACCGTTCTTCCGGTTCCATCTCAGAGCCTGAGGGTTTTGGTGGCCCTAGGAATTACGCAACAGGCATCTATTTCCTCCTTACCAAGGAGAACTTCTCGGCCTTTCATCGCATCAAAAGCGATGAGATGTGGCATTTCTATGATGGTGATGGTCTGACGGTTCATGAACTGAAGCCTGACGGGTCTTACATCGATCATCAACTTGGTCTGAATCTGGAAAATGGAGAACAACCTCAATTGGTGATTGCTGCCAACAGCTGGTTCGCTTCAGAAGTGAAAGCGGGCGGGAGCTGGTGTCTGGTCGGTTGCACGGTCTCGCCAGGTTTTGATTTTCAGGATTTCGAAATGGCAGAACGGTCCATGCTCGTTGATAGGTTTTCAGAACATAGCTCGTTGGTTCAACGCTTAACGAGAGGGTAATTTTATATTCGCGCTCAATGGCGAAATACGCAAAATGGTTAGGAGGAACGGTCGGATGGGCCTTTGGAGGCCCGATAGGGGCGCTACTTGGCTTTGCACTCGGATCGATATATGACAATGCAAGTGGAGACGTGATGACGTGGAGCGACCCGCAGGTCGGAACGGGCCGCTCACAGAATAGGACCACCGCAGGCGATTTTGAAGCATCACTGCTCATTCTCACCGCGGCCGTTATGAAGGCCGATAACTCTGTGAAGAAGTCGGAACTGGCTTTTGTCAAGCAGTTCCTCATAGGTCAATTCGGTGAAGAAAAAGCCCAGCAGCAACTGTTGGTACTTCGTGAGATACTTAAGAAGCCCATAGAGATAAAACAGGTGAGTATGCAGATACGCGCCTTCATGGATCATGCTTCCAGACTACAGTTATTGCATTACCTTTTTCAATTGGCAAATGCCGATAACGAGATGCATGGCAACGAGATTGACATGCTTACCCGCATTGCCACCTATATTGGAATAAGCAAGGCCGATTTCATGAGCATCAAAGCCATGTTCGTGGTGCAGAACAACGAAAGCGTGTATCAGATCCTGGAGATCCAACGCACAGCCACGGACGAAGAAGTGAAAAAGGCATACCGGAAAATGGCAATCAAGTACCATCCGGACAAGGTCAGTCACTTAGGCCCAGAACACCAGGAATCGGCCAAGGAGAAATTCCAGAAACTGACGGAAGCCTACGAAAGGATCAAAAGGGAACGAGGAATCAAGTAAAGCGGTCCGTAGTTGGTTTTACTGCTCTCCGAAACCAAAGGAGTGCGCATGATGCTTTTGCTGCTTTGTCCCTCGATGCGTTTCAAGTTCAAAAAGAAGCTTTGCCAGTAAACGGTAGGACGGGTAAACGTAGAAAATTACTCGATGTGCATTCTCCGAGTAAGAACTTGACTCCGATTGCGGTCAATGACCTGCACCACGTACAATCCTTTCTGTAGGCCGGAAAGATCGATCTTAGCACCGTGATCACCAAGTATCTGCATCTCAAAAACTTTATCTCCGATAATGTTGAACACCACCACGTCCAACGCAGCAGAAGTTCCGGTAATCATCAGACTGAAAACACCATTGTTAGGGTTAGGATAGATCTTTGCATCCCAATCAGGAAGCCCACGCGTTTCTCCGGAATGTGATCTATGGTCGGCTTCGCTTGCAATAGCAACCTGCTGAAAAGACAGGATGGCGAGTAACATGTAGAGTAGTGCTGGTTTCATATTGGGCTAATTTACTTCGACAGTTCAAGATTAAAGGTACGCATTCAGTTAACTAATGTTAAGCTGTTTGTCTAAAAAGCATTCCATTTGCTCAATAATTGTCATCATTTCCAGTTGCAGGGATTTTCCCTGGTCCTGTGTGTACCATTTTTGTACCACTTTTCCGAATTCCGAATAAGGCATCTTTCCGGTACGCTTGTTCTCCATCACCATCTGCTGGATTTCTGAAGGGCGTGGCCCCCAAGTAGCAATCTCATTCATTTCTCCATCAAGTATGATGAGTTTCGGGATGGAGCGGCCTCCGTTCGTCAGATATTGATCCATTATCTCCGGATGATCGTCACGTAGCAAGAGTCGCAAATGGATGTTGTCTGAGGCTTCTGCCATTTTATTCAGCATAGGCACGTTCTGGGCCGCATCGCCACACCATGCCTCTGTAAGCAGAAGCCAGTTCACTGGGCAAGACATTGATTTCAGCTTCATCGCAAGGCCATCGTCAACCACCATGGTTTTATCCAATCGATTCATTCGGTGAATGTTGAGTTTGGTGTATTCCATCAGGCTCTCTGACTGCTCGTCACCTGTGGTTCTACCTCTTTCAAATTCCGAATTCACCAGTTTTCGGTATTCAGAGTAGGTGTATCCACTTTCAAATTGTTCTTTCGTGATCATATCTTATTTCATTGTAAACC
>JBFHEW010000381.1:0-3652 GCA_041583955.1 Bacteroidia bacterium
GGTTGGAGTTGGCACAAAGGAGCTTGCCTGACTTGGCAGCGTCCTTGTTCCATCATCAAATCCAAGAAAATCGGTAGCTCCTCCTTTGTAGCTCAGGTAGTCCTTGTTGAAATGCATGGACGGGTTATAGCCGATGCCCAACGAAACACTCAGAATGCGATAATCCGGAAAGTCTTTCGTTTCTATGTTCATCAGTCCTCCTGTGAAATCGGCAGGCAGATCGGCCGTGAAATTCTTACTCACTGTAATGTTATCAATGAGGTTGGTAGGGAAAATATCCATCTGTAGGCTATTCCGATCAGGATCCAGCCCTGGTATATCCATACCGTTCAGCGTGGTCTTGGAATAACGGTCTCCCAAACCTCTTACGTACACATATTTTCCTCCTTCAACCGAAACGCCCGTTACGCGTTTGGCAGCCTCAACAGCATTCCCATCCCCTATCAACTCCATCTTTTCCGAAGAAATACCATCAATCATGGTGGCCGACTTCTGTTTCATAAGCATCAGGCTCGATTCATTCTTTCGGACGATCTCGGCCTTTACCACCACCTCGCCTACCTCGATGGTAGCCTGCTTCAGCTTGATGTTGTTGAGCAATGTCACTTCGCCAGGCTTTACTTCCACGCCTTCAATGACCTGTGTTTGGAACGAAATGTAAGACACCTGGATATTGTAGGTTCCTGGATCGACCATGATGGAGAATTTCCCATCCAGGTCGGTGACCGCCCCTGTGGTGGTACCTTGGACCACAATGGTCACTCCGATGAGGACTTCGCCATTGGCATCATCAATTGCAGAACCGCGAATGGTGCCTTTTTGAGCGAATGATTGAATTCCGAAAAGTAGAAGGGATAAGGTTATGAGTTTTTTCATTGGTTGCTTTATACCAAAAAGACAGACCTGCAGTGTGCAACTGCAAGTCTGTCGGAATGATCAGTTAAATTTCTATTAGAATGCACTGGCCTGCTTTGCCCAAGTCCAACCGAAAACGGTTTCGTTTGCTTTAGAAGTGTTGCCAACAGTTACACCGGTCGGGACATCACCGTTGACATGTGACGCAAGGTCAGCTTGAGCCACATCCAACAGGATTCCAGAGAAGGTCACTCCAGTAGCGGTGACACGGTTTATCTGCTGTCCGGACACGATACCAGTGAACATCAGGTTTTGGAGATCGACAATGGAATTCTCGTCCACATTGATAAGATCTTCACTGACCCGGTCGGCATCGGATGCATAGATGTTACCGTTTTTGATGATATGACCGGCTTCCATCGAACCTTCAGGTCCGTCCAACTCGAAGCAATGACCAAGTGGAGTTATCACCACGAAGTTGTCCAAGGTTCCTGCCCACGATTGGTCTGTGTCAATGGCATCATCTCCTGCATTCCAAATAACCACATTTGAAACACTCACCGTTCCACCGAACCACTCGATGCCGTCATCCTGATTGGCAACTACCTCAATATGATCGATGGTGGTTCCGCTTCCTACTCCACCTAGGGTAAGACCATTGATCTCGTTTCCGTTTCCAATATTGGCTCCTCCATGACGGATGGAAATGTAGGTCATAACCCCTGATTCGTCTGCTACAACATTACCGCCATACAGACCATTCGGATCGGTTGTAGGAATACCTTCGATCGCCACTTCTGAAGCAGAAGCGGAAATGGGTGCTTTTCCTAAGACGATAAGACCTCCCCAGAGACCATTCACCGTAGGGCTCAGATTAGGGCTTTTAAAATCTCCAGTCGCCACCTGGGCAGGAGTGATCTCATCTGCCACTGACGTGAAAATGATAGGCAATGAAGCCGTTCCCTGTGCCATCAGTTTTCCGCCTCTGGCAACAAGAAGGGCCGTTGCATTCGCACCTGTTCCAGCCTCTCCCTTGATGATGGTTCCGGCCTCAATGGTAAGCGTTACACCATCAAGAACAGTGATACGTCCTCCAAGTTGATACACCTTATCATTGGTCCAGGTTGTATTCTGAGTTATGTTGGTAGTGATGAGTTCGTTCCCGTTTGAAAGGTCAATACATTCGCCTTCGATACAGACCTGCCCTTCGGCACAATTCGTATCCTTGCATGCATCCTGATTACATGATGACATTACCGCAACGCTGGCCGAAAGACCAATGATGGCAAACAGATTGAAATGGTTTCTTTTCATTTTCAGTGGATTTTCTGTTGTTTTTTATTTCCACTGCAAATGAACAACCCGAATATTACCTCCAAAGAGGCTGATCCTTACAAATGAATTACGGTTATGTTAAAGGATCGTTAACACCTCCAGCCTGCCATTGGACAGGAGAACGGAATAGCTGATAAAAGCCGTTGGCATTCATCCGATTGAACGATGCTGTTATTTTCCCGATCTGTTCAAGCGTTCTTTTCTATGACGGATACCAACTGGCTGGCCGGAACCACACCGCTTTGTCGCCAAACCATTTTACCCTTTTTGAAAACCATCAGCGTAGGCACGCCCTGGATCTGGTATTTGGCTGCAACTTTCGGATTCTTGTCCACATCTATCTTCAGAACGGTGGCCTTGTCGCCCACCTTCTTCACCACGTCCTTCAGAATGGGTCCCATAGCCTGGCAAGGCCCGCACCATGTGGCGTAAAAATCGATGAGTACCGGACGGTCTGAATTTATGATTTGATTGAAATTTGCCATGATCAACTGTTTTTAAACTTGATACTCCATAAGCCACGGAGCTCGTCAACCGCATATCCTTTCGCATTGTCGGTAGGATAGAGACTATCAATGACCGTAACGAGTTCGGGCTGCATGTTCTTCGGATTACCGTGACACGTCAAACACAGACCTCCAGTGAAGATCGGTGCGTAGTAATGTTTATTCCCATCAGCATCGATGGATACCTTCGGAGATAATGGCTGACCCGATTCCAGCGTGGCCTTGAAATCCTCCAATACTGCCAACTCCTTTTCGTTTGCAGCGTTCATCGGATTCCGATTCCTGTCTGAAACGCGTTTCACATCGGTACTGTATGTTTTAGAATAGCTATCTGTAAGCTCCATTGCGCGGGTGTTGCAGAAACGTACCGCATTGAGAGGTCCTCCCTCTTTCATGGCCATCATCAGATTGCCTTTGAGTGTGGCACCCACGCTGTCTGCGATCTCATTCCCAAGTTTGATGTAGGTTACCTCATCCTGCCCAGAAACGTACTGTACGTTCTTCACCACTTTTTCCGCTTTCTGCTCTCCACAACTCTGCAACAGTGCTGCTGCGGCCAGAAAGACGAAAACATTCATTGCCAAATACTTCATTCCCATTATGGTTTCACGGTAGGTTTCCCAGCGCTTTTCCAAGCGTCCATTCCTCCGTTCAGGTTATACACTTCTTTGAAGCCCAGTTCGGTCATTTTGGCCATGGCCTGCCCGCTTCTTCCGCCAACCTTACAATAGACAGCCACCGGCTTCTCCTTGTCCAACTTTTCGAGTTGAGATTCAAAATCATCGTTGTAGATGTTGTTCATCACGGCACCTTCTATGATGCCCTCGTTCCATTCGTCAGGCGTACGCACATCCAGTATCTGAGCACCATCCAAGTGCGTTGAGAACTCTTCTACATTCACATTCTGTGCAATGCCACCTTCAATACCGCCTTCTTTCTTCGTTTGTCCGTTAGAA
>JBFHEW010000382.1:0-3650 GCA_041583955.1 Bacteroidia bacterium
AAACGAAGCACCGAAAGGATTCCAAGCATTGATGGAGACGCTTATCCTTTTCATCCGTGACGAGATCGCGAAGCCGTCCATCGGACACAAGTACGAGCGGTTCATGCCTTTCCTACTCACCATCTTCTTCTTCATCTGGATCGCCAACATTCTGGGCCTCATCCCTTTCATTGGAGGATTCAACGTAACTGGGAATATTGCAGTGACCATGGTGCTGGCCCTGTTCACATTTGTAATGACAACCGTTAACGGTAATAAGACCTACTGGGGTCACATCTTCGCAACACCAGGTGTTCCAGGCTGGTTGCTTCCGCTCATGATTCCGATCGAATTGCTGGGTGTTTTCACCAAGCCGTTGGTTCTTTGCCTCCGATTGTTTGCAAACATCACGGCCGGACACATCATCATCCTGTCTTTCATGAGTCTCATCTTCATTTTTGCTGACATCTATGGAGCAGGTGCCGGATATGGCGCATCCATTGTTTCGTTGCTGTTCGGCATCTTCATGAACACCATGGAATTGCTCGTAGCGTTCCTTCAGGCATACGTATTCACACTTCTTTCTGCGTTGTACTTCGGTTCGGCCGTGGAAGAACATCACTAATCAATCAAGTAATCAATTAACCCAAAAACAACAAAAACAATGGAAATTATTGCAATTCTTTTGGACGCGGCCAACGCATACTTGGGCGCAGGTATCGGAGCAGGTATTGCTGCAATCGGTGCCGGAATGGGTATCGGTCGTATCGGTGGATCGGCTCTTGAGTCTATGGCACGTCAGCCAGAGGCTATCGGAGACATCCGTGCATCGATGATCGTTGCTGCTGCCCTTGTAGAAGGTGCTGCGTTCTTCGGAATCATTGTTTGTCTTCTTATCGTTTTGATGAAGTAAGACGAATAAAGGGTTTGGAACCCCGGTCCTGACGGTTGGTCAGGACCGCTGGGGTTCCCGAATTGATTGGGTTAAGATCAAACAAAAGATAAAATGGGATTAGTAACACCTGGCATAGGACTCATCATTTGGATGACCATTGCCTTTTTAGTGGTTTGGATCGGACTAGGTAAACTTGCTTGGCCTGCCATTCTTGAAACCATCAAGCAGCGCGAAGAGAATATTGCCAATGCACTGCAGGCTGCAGACAAGGCTCGGGCAGAAATGGCCAAGCTTCAGTCAGATAACGAGCAGATCCTGAAAGAAGCACGTCAGGAGCGCGACAACATGCTGAAAGACGCCAAGGAGATCCGCGAAAAGCTGATCGCTGAAGCAGAAACAGACGCCAAGGCAAAAGCCGAGAAGATCGTAGCTGACGCCCGCGAAAGCATCGAGACTGAAAAAACAGCCGCCATGGCTGAGATCAAGGGTCATGTTGCTGCACTTTCCATTGAAATTGCAGAGAAGATCCTGAAGAACGAGTTGGGCGATGCCACCAAGCAGAAGCAACTTGTAGACAATCTACTTGACGACATCAAGCTGAACTAAAATGGCTCAGACAAAAGTTGCAACACGATACGCAAAATCGCTGCTAGGCCTCGTTGCCGAGCAGGGAAATCTCGAAGAGGCCTTCAACGACATGACGTTGATCAAAAAGACCACTTCGGAAAACCGCGATCTGGTTGTTCTCCTTAAAAGCCCTGTGGTGAACACAGAGAAAAAGGTGAGCATTCTTTCGAGCATCTACGCCAAGAATGTGAGCAAGGCAACCATGCTTTTCATCACGCTTATCACCAAGAACAGACGGGAAGGTGCCTTGCCCGAGATCGCAGATGCTTTCATTGCCCAATACAAGGCTATGAAAGGAATTACAACCGCTGTTGTGACATCGGCCGCTGTGCTCGGAGAGGATGCCAAAAAGAAGATCGTGGACCTGGTACAGAAAGAGGTTGGCGGTACCGTGGAGCTTGCAACAGAGATCAACCCCGAACTTATAGGAGGTTTCATTCTCCGCATTGGCGATAAACAGTTGGACACTTCGATACTGAGCAAGATCGGTGACCTACGCCAAGAATTCATGAATAACTCATTTGCTAAAGGAATCTAATTTAAGCGAGAGCAATCTCGAACAAACACAACTAACATGGCAGACATCAAACCAGCAGAGATCTCAGGTATTTTAAGAGAACAACTCTCAGGCTACAAAAGCGAAGCTGAACTGGAAGAAGTAGGTACCGTACTCCAAGTTGGAGATGGTATTGCCCGTATCTACGGTCTTTCCAACGTTCAAGCCGGTGAGCTTATCGAATTTGACGGAGGTACGAAAGGTATCATCCTTAACTTGGAAGAGGACAACGTTGGTGCTGTACTCCTTGGTTCATCAAGCGGTATTGCCGAAGGGTCTACTGCCAAGCGTACCGGAAAGATCGCTTCCATTCAGGTAGGCGAAGGCCTTCTGGGACGTGTTGTGAACACGCTTGGTGAGCCTATCGATGGTAAAGGACCGATCAGCGGAGAACTTTTTGAAATGCCATTGGAGCGTAAAGCGCCAGGTGTTGTGTTCCGTCAGCCAGTTACCGAGCCTCTTCAAACAGGTATCAAAGCGATCGATGCCATGATTCCTATCGGAAGAGGACAGCGTGAGTTGATCATCGGTGACCGTCAGACAGGTAAGACCGCGGTAACGATTGACACCATCATCAACCAAAAAGAATTTTACGATGCAGGTAAACCGGTTTACTGCATCTATGTAGCTATTGGGCAAAAAGGTTCTACCGTTGCCGGAATCGTGAAAACATTGGAGGATGCAGGTGCCATGGCCTACACTGTGGTTGTTGCCGCAACGGCTTCTGACCCGGCTCCACTTCAATTCTACGCTCCATTCTCGGGTGCTGCCATCGGAGAATTCTTCCGCGACACCGGACGTCCTGCTCTTATCATCTATGATGACCTTTCTAAGCAGGCCGTGGCTTACCGTGAGGTATCTCTTCTTTTGAGAAGACCTCCAGGCCGTGAGGCTTACCCAGGAGACGTTTTCTACCTGCATAGCCGATTGCTGGAGCGTGCTGCCAAGATCATCAACGATGACAATGTGGCGAAAGACATGAACGACCTTCCTCCATCTTTGAAAGACAAGGTGAAAGGTGGTGGTTCGCTTACCGCTCTTCCTATCATCGAAACACAGGCTGGTGACGTTTCTGCATACATCCCAACCAACGTTATCTCGATTACTGATGGTCAGATCTTCTTGGAGTCCAACCTGTTCAACTCAGGTGTTCGTCCAGCGATCAACGTGGGTATCTCTGTATCGCGTGTTGGTGGATCGGCCCAGATCAAGTCAATGAAGAAAGTGGCCGGAACTCTGAAGCTTGACCAAGCGCAGTACCGCGAATTGGAAGCATTTGCCAAGTTCGGTTCTGACCTTGATGCGGCTACGATGAACGTTCTTGAGAAAGGTAAGCGTAACGTTGAGATCCTGAAGCAAGGACAGTACGCTCCGGTTTCTGTTGAGAAGCAGGTTGCCATCATTTACCTTGGTTCGAAAGGGCTTTTGAGAAAGGTTCCTGTTGATAAGGTAAGGGCTTTTGAAACTGAGTTCTTGGATTATCTGGATGCGAAACACCGTGACGTTCTGGATTCTCTGAAAGCAGGTCAGCTAACAGATGAAGCAACAGCAACACTTGAAAAAGTAGCAGCCGACCTAGCTGGTAAATATTGA
>JBFHEW010000383.1:0-3647 GCA_041583955.1 Bacteroidia bacterium
CCACTTTATTGGCCAGGTTCATGTTTTCAGTGGTAAGCTCTTGGTTAAGTCCGGTCTGCTTGGTGTATTCACCTTCCAAGTTGCCATACTCGCCTTGTAACGCACTGTGAACAGATGCCAGACTGTCAAACTTGGCCTCCATGCTTGCATACTTTTCGTTCATGGCCTTCAACTGACTTCTGTACCATGCCAACTTGCCAGCATCACCTTTGTATTTCTCCACATCCGCCTTCAGGGCCAGAATCTCTTGTCGCTGCGCTTCCAACTCTTCAGAAAGTTGTCCGTTCTCTTCTTCAAGGCCATTGTACTTGCCTAGTAGTTCGTCCAATTCAGCGGACAGTTCATTCTTGTCAATTGTAAGTTGTTGCTTTTCAGCAGCCAATTGATCGTTGGCTTCTTTCTGCTCAAAGAGTTGCCAGCCAAGAATACCTGATAGAACCAGGAGTATAACAGCAAGTATGAGAAAAACTCTATTGCTCTGTGCCTTTTCTTTTTCTTCCATTTGTGGGTGATGGGTTAAGTTGCAAAAGTATAAAATTAGAGTAACTTCAAACTCACTGAAACAAGCGTTTGAAGCTTTGCAACATAAATCTTTCAACGTTATTTCTCTGTTCAACGATCTGGCAGGCCTATTCTACCCTCGAATATGCGCTGGGTGCGATGCGCATTTGATGAAACATGAACAGGATATGTGCCTACCATGCACATTCCGTCTGCCGAAAACCTACTTCTGGGATTACAAGGTGAACCCCGTAGAACAGTTGTTCTGGGGTCGGCTCCAAGTCAGCGCGGCCTGCGCTTTTCTTCATTTCGAGAAGGAGTCGGTCGTGCAGCGGCTCATGCATCGGTTCAAGTACAAAGGCAAAACGGGCATCGGTCGCAAACTTGGGAGGGAGTTCGGTTCTATTCTGAAAGAAAAGAAGTGGTTCTCAGACCTCGATGTCATCGTTCCTATTCCGCTGCACGCTTCCAAGCAAATGCGGAGAGGTTACAACCAGAGCGATCATTTTGCCCAGGGCATCAGCGAGGCATATGGTGTTCCGGTACGGACAAAGGCCATGAAGCGTGTCATTGCCACTGAAAGTCAGACAAGGAAGTCGAGGTATGATCGGTCGGAGAACGTGGAAGAAGTGTTCCGTGTGGTTGATAGTGCTTCGCTGAAAGGAAAAAACGTACTGTTGGTTGATGATGTCGTAACCACCGGAGCAACGTTGGAGGCGGCCGGAAATCGTATTCTCGAAGCCGGAGCTGCCAAATTATACATCGCTGTCATAGCGGTAAGCTAGGTTCGGATTGAACATTTTAAACCATCCGTCTGTCTGTTAAGTTAAGTTGGGAAGCCGACTTTATCTAATTGGCTATCTTTGTCAACTGTCTTTTTAACTGCCTCGATGGAAGATAAGAAATACGTTCCGGGTGAACTGTTGGCAAAGGTCAATGTTCCGGCCGACCTCAGGAAGCTGAAGGAAGAACAACTTGAGCAATTCTGCAAGGAACTCAGGCAATACATCGTTGATGTGGTCTCTGTGAATGGAGGTCATTTCGGAGCCAGCCTCGGAGTTGTGGAATTGACCACGGCCCTCCACTATGTTTTCAATACGCCCACCGATCAGCTTGTGTGGGATGTGGGGCATCAGGCATACGGCCACAAGATCATTACCGGAAGGCGTGATATTTTCCATACCAATAGGAAATACAAGGGTCTGAGCGGTTTCCCGAAGCGTAAGGAAAGCGAGTACGATACGTTCGGGGTAGGTCATTCCAGTACATCCATATCAGCAGCCCTCGGAATGGCGGTAGGTTCGCGCCACAAGGGTGAGAACAGTAAACAGCATATTGCAGTGATTGGCGATGGCGCCATGACGGGCGGTATGGCATTCGAAGGCCTCAATCATGCCGGGGTGGAGAACACCAACCTGCTGGTTGTATTGAACGATAACTGCATGAGCATTGACCCGAATGTGGGTGCGCTCAAAGAATACCTTACGGATATCACTACCTCGCACACCTACAATAAGGTGAGAGATGAAGTTTGGAACCTGCTTGGCATGGTAAGCAAATTCGGTCCCAATGCGCAGGAGATCGCCTCCAAGATCGAGAGTGGGATCAAAGGAACGCTCCTCAAGCAGAGCAACCTGTTCGAATCATTGAACTTCCGTTATTTCGGTCCTATTGACGGTCATGACGTCAACCATTTGGTAAAGGTGATGAACGACCTCAAGGACATACCCGGTCCGAAGATCCTGCATTGCCTTACGGTAAAAGGAAAAGGTTATGGCCCGGCCGAAGATGGAGATACTACCAAGTGGCACGCTCCAGGGCTTTTCAACAAGGACACCGGAGAGATAAAAGTGGTAAAACCCGCAGAGCCTGAGCCGCCTAAGTATCAGGATGTATTCGGACATACCATGGTGGAATTGGCTGAGATGAATGATAAGGTGGTAGGGGTTACCCCGGCCATGCCTTCCGGTTGTTCGCTCAATATCATGATGAAGGCCATGCCAAAAAGGGCATTCGATGTGGGAATTGCCGAGCAACATGCCGTGACCTTCTCGGCCGGAATGGCCACGCAGGGTCTGGTTCCTTTCTGCAACATCTACTCGTCCTTCATGCAGCGCGCTTACGATCAGGTGATACACGATGTGGCGTTGCAGGACCTCAATGTGGTGTTCTGTCTCGATAGGGGAGGCCTGGTAGGAGCCGATGGTGCCACGCATCATGGTGCTTACGATATTGCCTACATGCGTTGCATACCCAACATCAAGGTGGCCTCTCCAATGAACGAAGAGGAGTTGCGGAATATGATGTACACGGCCCAACTGAAGAACAAAGGTGTGTGGTCTATCCGCTACCCACGTGGCAATGGTGTGATGCAGGAGTGGAAGACTCCGTTCGCAGAAATTGAAATAGGTAAAGGCCGTAAGGTCAGTGATGGTGACGATGTGGCCATACTCAGTCTAGGACATGTTGGTAATTATGCGGTGGAAGCGATCGGTCAACTGGATGCCAAAGGCATTTCGGCCGCGCATTACGACATGCGTTTTGCCAAACCGCTTGACGAACAACTGCTACATACCGTTTTCAAGAAGTTCTCTAAGGTGATAACCATCGAAGACGGCTGCCTTACCGGAGGTTTCGGAAGTGCCATCATTGAATTCATGTCGGATAATGGTTACTTTGCTCAAGTGCAACGACTTGGAATTCCAGACCGTTTTGTGGATCATGGGTCTCAGAAAGAGCTGCACATGGAATGTGGATATTACAGAGATGATATTGTTGAAGCAGCCGTCAAACTTGTGGGAATCAGTGAGAAGGCTGCTGCCAGTTAGTCTGTTCACGTTGCTCCTTATCGTTGGAGCCACGCTATGCACAACCCGAAGTTCAGCACAACAGCTGGCCGTAGGAGCTGCAAAAGGCACCAATCCGCATGTACTGTACGTTGAGCTCGGTGGTACCGGATACTATTACACCGTCAATTACGAGCGTCTGCTGTTCTCGAAAAACAGGTTTGCCCTTTTCGGCAGGGCAGGTATCGAGTACATTCCCTTCGGCAGCGCTGATAAGCTCCTTCATTTCCCAATAGGTGCCAACCTCACATTCGGAGAAAAGAAGCACCGGGCCGAAGTCGGTCTGGCCGCTCTGTTCCG
>JBFHEW010000384.1:0-3639 GCA_041583955.1 Bacteroidia bacterium
CTACCTCAGCCAACGGTAGATGCTTTTCGGTGATGCGTCCCTGAAAATATCTTTCGGTATATCTTCTGTGGTTGACGACTATTTCTTTAGGGTCTAGTACTTCTTTGTCTGGTGCAAGTACAATCCCAGTAAACGCATAGTTTATTGCATTTAGGAAAGTAGTCTTGCCAAGCCCATTTGCGCCAGCTAAGCAGTAGACTCCATTATTGATTCGTTCGTCAATTTCAACAACAGAACCGCCTCGTGAGTAAAGCGAGAAATTCCGGAGTTTAACTCGTTCCAAACGAGGGAAACAATACTTGCCTTGATTCGTCATATCAACAGAGCACCAAATTGGCGATAATTAATCTAATTCGGCAAATATAATCCCTTAGCCTTCGGTGCAGACAAAACCTTCTTTCTTGATATACATACAGGCAGTAATTTTTTTGACCCTCGCAATAATCTGAAAACTTTTGAGTTTTTAGAATCAACTCCCTCCCCAACTTTTATTGAAATGCAACTTGCACTCTGATTGGGAGTGCATACCGTCCCTATTTATCAGGTTGCTACCAGTTAACCCCAATCTCCATTCAGTTAAATTCTCACACAGATGCCTGAAGTGCATACTTTGGCGCCAAGAGTGTAGATTCAGATGCAACAATTGTTAATTAAAAAAGCCCCACAGTTGCGGGGCTTAGTAGGTAGTAATATTACTTGCTCTTAGGAGGATTCGTAGTTCTACCTTTTCCTGATGGTCCTTTGCTAGGTCCTTTCGCAGGCCAGCCTGCTCCTGTGTTCTTTGCTCCTGTTTTTGGCGCTCCAGAACTTCCTTTGCCTTTTGTCATCTTGTCATGGTTTTAATTACGCTTACTCGATCAGGTTTTCAGCTTCCCCTATAGGTTAACCAGTTGTCAAAAAACCATTCCATCGGATGTAATCTGCCATATCTTCCTTCTAATCGGTCATAATGTCCTCCTAAAACCCAATATCCTCCTTCTAAACACTCATATCCTCCTTCTAAAAGCTCATATCCTGTTTCTAAACGCACAGATCAAAATTTTTACCGCACCACACAATAATCTGAAACCGCCAAAGTTTTTAGAAGCAACTCACTCCCACTTTTTAAAATGGAATAACCCTCCCCTTTTTGGAGGAAAGAATGAACCCTAAAAACAGTAGGCGCATGTAACACACGGTACTTGGAAAAACAGCTCAAAAAGCTGATAGCTATTAACTAAAACCTAGAAACGATGGCAGATCCAAGACCACAGGCGTTGTACAATTGTTCGCAAAGCGAACTCTACGCCATATGCACCATCGGTTGGACAAGTTACAACGAGAACCAACCAGACTTCGAAGCGTTCAACACGCTTTACACCGCACTTTACGGAACCAATGCACAGGCAGAAGTAGATGCCGCGCTCAACCTTCCCGGTTTCCAAGAGCGGAATGAGGCAACAGAGGTCGCGCACATTAAACTGGTAGCCGCCCACAACGAATGCCTCACCAAATGGAAATCATTGCGCGCCTACATCAAGAGTTCCTATCCGCCAGAAGTACAGAAACCCAAGATAGAATCCGCTGGCTACGACCATTACGAAAAGGCCGCCAACCGCAATTGGGATGAGACCACCATCATGCTCAATGCAGGGCAGCACTTCATAGACAATAACACGGCCGAACTCACTGCGGGCGGTATGCCGGCAACCTTCGCTGCCAGCTATGCATTGGCCACTTCCACATTCGGAGACCTGTATATTCAATTCACAGACTTCGAGCAGGACGAACAGGAAGGAACAGACACAAAGATAGTGGCCAACAACGCCATCTATCAGAAACTCATGCGGATGTTCGAAGACGCACAGATCATCTACGAGCAAAACCCTTCCAAACGGGAACGCTTCGTCTTCAAACAACTCAAAGAAATGATTTCCAACTCAGGCAGTGGAACTCCATCTCCCTCTACTCAGGTGAAGATAAGTGGCCGCGTATCAGACGAATTTACCGATCCGCTTTCGGGTGTGGAAGTAAGAATTTACAGTGTCAACTCCGGTCCTGGCCCTGACGACCCAGTCACGTATACCAATGGTGATGGTGCTTACGGTTTCTCGTTCCCGACCATTCCTGAGGCTGCCGAAGTGGTGATCGAGGGCAGCCTTGTAGGCTACAGCAATGCAAGCCGGCAATTGTTTGTAGAGCCTGGTCAGACATATACCGACCAAGACCTGACGATGAACGTGAATCCGTAGTTCGGTTGATGATTCTGAAAGGAACGCTGGCTCTCAGATGGGCTGGCGTTTTTTTTGTTTGGGTCGGTGGTCGTGTGTGAGATTGCTTCGTCCTGCGTCCTCGCAATGACGGCTACGATTTGGCGAGACCCTTCCATTGCACTCGGGGCTGGCTTTCAGCCAACCTTACTCGCAATGAAATTGTAGAAATCGTCAAACGTGGAGATCGATTGAAAATCCTCTGAGGTGGTTTTGAAACCGAAGTTGTCATCAATAAGCACCACGAGGTCCACGTAATCGAGGCTGTCGAGATCGAGGGTCTCGTGCATGTTGGCATCGGCCACTAGGTCGGCCGCATCCGCTTCGAATTCCTCTATCAGGAACGCATTCACGGTATCGATGATCTGTTGTTTGTCCATGGGGTTCAGGGCGCGAACTTACGAATTATCAGGGTTGAATTGGTACCTCCGAAACCAAACGAATTGGAAAGAACCGTGTTCAATTCCTTCGCAACCGACTTGGTGGGTATGTTGAGCTTGGCACTGTGTTCATCCGGCTCGTTGAAATTGATGTTGGGCGCCACGAAACCGTGCTCCATCATAAGCAGCGAGTAGACGAGTTCGCTGGCTCCGGCCATCCAACATTCGTGGCCGGTCATGCTTTTGGTTGAGCTCACCAACGGACGCGTGTTGCCGAACACCTTATCGATGGCCTGTGCCTCGAAACCATCGCCAACGGGGGTACTGGTGGCGTGGGCGTTGATGTAATCGACCTCTTCGGGCCGAACATTACCCATTTCCATGGCCATGGTGAGGGCACGGAACTGCCCATCTACATTCGGGTTGGAAATGTGCTCTCCGTTTGAACTGAAGCCATAACCGACCACTTCGGCCAGGATGTTGGCCCCACGTGCCTGGGCGCTTTCGAGGCTTTCGAGGATCACGGTGGCCGCTCCTCCGCTTGGCACGAGTCCATCGCGGTGCTTATCGAACGGTTTGGATGCCTTGGTGGGTTCGTCTTCCTGAACCGAGAAGGTTCCGATGCCATCGAAACTTCCGAAGGCGTAGGGATTGATCTCCTGCGCGCCTCCGCAGATGATCTGCTTCTGCAATCCCATTTTGATGAGCAGGTAGCCCATTCCGATGGAATGCGAACCACTGGCACAGGCGGCACTTACGGTGAAATTGACACCTTTCAATCGGAAAATGGTGCTCAGATTCATGGTGACGGTGCAATTCATGCTCTGGAAGATGTTTCCAGAACCGATGAGCGTGGTGTCTTTCTTTTCGCGCAGCAGGTCAACGCCTTCGATGACGGCACCTGCCGTACTATCGTTTCCGAAGAGGATTCCTACTTCGTTGGCATCGATGAATTCCTGCGTCATGCCTGCATGCTCCAAGGCCTGCTTGGTGGATGCAAAGGCGTATAA
>JBFHEW010000385.1:0-3636 GCA_041583955.1 Bacteroidia bacterium
CATGATAATAGGGGTTCCCAAGGAAATAAAGAACAACGAAAGCAGGGTTGCGTTGACCCCTGCAGGTGCACACGAATTCATCAGAAGAGGTCATAAGGTACTGGTTGAAACCTTAGCGGGCGATGGAAGCGGCTTTCCGGATGAGGATTACCTGGCTGTTGGCGTGAAGATCCTAGCAACAGCCGAGGAGGTCTGGGCCAAGGCCGAAATGATCATGAAAGTGAAAGAACCCATTGCCGAAGAATATGCCAAGTGTCGTGAAGACCAACTCATCTTCACCTACTTCCACTTTGCTTCGAGCGAGCCACTTACCCATGCCATGATCGAGAGTGGTTCCATCTGTTTGGCGTACGAAACGGTGGAAACGGCAGATCGGGCGCTTCCGTTGCTTATTCCCATGTCAGAAGTGGCAGGAAGAATGGCCATTCAGGAAGGAGCGTGCTATCTGCAGAAACCGGTCAAAGGTCGTGGTGTGTTGCTTGGCGGAGTTCCGGGAGTGGCTCCCGGAAAGGTGCTGATACTGGGCGGTGGGATCGTAGGTGTGCAGGCCGCGAAGATGGCGGCTGGTTTGGGCGCGCACGTCACCATTCTGGATGTGAACCTGCAACGATTGAGACGGATCAACGACATCATGCCGCATCATGTGGTAACCGAGTTCAGTAGCGAATACAATATCCGAAAGCTGGTGCAGACGCACGACCTTATTGTAGGAGCGGTGCTTATTCCGGGAGCCAAAGCCCCGAAACTGGTGACAAGAGACATGCTGAAGACCATGCGCCCCGGAACCGTTATCGTGGATGTGGCCGTAGATCAAGGAGGATGCGTGGAAACATGTGTTCCAACTACGCACGAGAACCCGGCATTCATTATAGATGACGTGGTGCATTACTGCGTGGCCAACATGCCCGGGGCCGTGCCGTGCACATCTACCATTGCACTTACCAACTCAACTTTACCTTATGCGTTACAACTAGCGGATAAAGGTTGGAAGAAAGCCTGCGCAGAGAATGAGGAGCTGAAAAAAGGCCTGAATGTGGTGAAGGGTGATGTGGTATACGAAGGCGTGGCGCAAGCGTTCGATCTGCCTTACACAGAAGTGGAAGAAGTGCTTTCGGAAGACATATTGGTCTAAACCACTATCGAAATAATAGTAACATCATCTATCTGCTCTTCTGAACTTTTCCACTGCTCAAACGCGGCATCAATGGACGCGAACTGACCGTCAATAGCCTTTTGGAAGAACAGCTCGCGCATGCGTTTGCTGCCAAGTTTCTTGCCCTGTGGCCCACCGAACTGATCGGCAAAGCCATCAGAGAAGAGGAACAGCCGATCTCCTTGATTGAGATTGAAACTCGATTCGGTGAAAGGCCCGGCATCAAAATAACCGCCAATAGAGCGTCTGTCTGCCTTGCACTCGAACAGGCGTTTTTCACCGGCTTCTTCCTTGAGAACGGCCTGTGGTAATTCCTGCGTGGAGGTCAGGATCCAGAGCGCGTTGTGCGCACCGGAATAGGTAACCTGGCGGGATTCCGTGTCAATGGCCACGAGGCAAATATCCATTCCATCCTTCACGCTGCCACCGCTCTTACCGAAGGCGTCCTCCACATGGTCGCTCAACCGCTGAAGAATGGCAGCGGGCGATGTCAGTCCCTCTTCTATTACGGCCTTGTTCAGACCCTGAAACCCGATCATGCTCACCATTGCTCCCGGCACACCATGACCGGTACAATCTGCCACCGCTAAATAGATGACTGTTCCCCCTCTTTGGGAGGGGGCTAGAGGGAGGCTTTCCATCCAGTAGAAATCACCTGATACGATATCCTTTGGTCGGTAGAGGATGTGGAAATCGGAGAAATGCCGTGCAAACATTTCATGCTTTGGCAGAATGGCGGTTTGAAGATTCTTCGCGTAAGTGATGCTATCGGTTATGTGTTTGCTCTTTTCCTCTATTTCCGCTTTCTGCTCCGATATCTCCGCGTTCTTTGTTTCCAGAAGGTCGTTGTCGCGTTGCTTGTTCCTATAGCTGTAAAATGCCATGAGGAATAAGAGGATTCCGGCCATGCCGAGACCGATGGATGCTTGCCGGAGCAGTTTCTGCCGTTTGATCTCTGCTTCTGCCTGCAGTTGTTCCTTTTCAAATTCGAATTTCCGTTGCAGCACCGAAATTTCAGTCAATGCGTTGAGTTTGGCAATGCTGTCTTTCATGGCCAGCACGCGTTGCCAATACACAACAGCTTTGTTTCCGTTTCCGATCTGCGAATAGGCTCTTGCCAGGCATTGGCAGGCAGAAAGCTCCCATTCCAACCTGTGAGTACGGGCCATGCGGAGCGATTCGGAACAATGGTCTATGGCGGCAGGAAGGTCGTCCCGATCGATGGCATTCTCTCCTAGATTCCCGTGTACCATAGACATTCCAGAGACATCGTTGACATCGGTATAGATTTCCAGCGCGGAAATGAACAGACTGTCCGATTCGGGAATGGAACCAGCGCCAGAGGCAATGAGCCCGAGAAGATTCAGGGATTGCGCAATGCTTCTGGTGTCCTGCATCAATGTTCTGATGGCATGACTGCGTAGTGCGAAATTCTTTGCTTTTTCAAGGTCGTGGTTCTTGTTGTAAATGAGTGCGATGTTGTAAAGCGTGTTGGCCAATACCCGTTGGTCCAGACCAGATTCCAATATCTTCAAACTCATGCCATGGTATTTCAGGGCCTCGTCATCTGCATTCTGATCTTCGTAAAGCGTACCGATATTACCCAAAACCTTAGCCAACATCAACGAATCGGGCAGTTGCTCTGCCATCTTCTGTGCTAACAGGAAGTTCTCCATGGCAGATTTCGGGTCGCCCAATTCGCGGTAGTTCAGCCCCAGATTGTTGTAGGAATGCTCTATCCCCACCCGAAAATCGATCGCCTGCCGTATGGCTAAGGCCTGCCAATGCGACTGAATGGCCGCGGCATTCTGCTTCTTTACCCATTGTGCGATACCCATGATCTCGTACGCATTGCTCAGCGATCTCTGATCGAGGCGGTCTTCAGTGATAAGTTGTTCAATGATGCTGATGGCCGAATCAGGCTGGTCGTATTCCAACGTCATGGCCCGGTTCAGCGCCTCATTCTGGGCCAGACCCATAGACGAAAACCAGATCATTAGCCAGATACATATCGGTCCTATTCGTTTCATAGAGTACTAAAGGTAAAAGAGTTCCTACTATCTGAAAGTGGTAGCTGTTGATTACCTGCTATTGCCGCCAGCATAAAAGAGGCCTGCCGAGTTTAAACCCGGCAGGCCTCTTTTGCTAATTGAAAAACCAAACCTCTCTATAAAACTCAAGGAGCCTATTGGTAATTACCCTTCCCATCTTGCAAGTTGCAGAGCTGCCATGCCACTTCCTGCCAATCTCTCTAGGCTTGAGAAGGCACCACGCCATTTTCTATGAGCGCAATGCTAGCCCCAACCATTCAGACCATTGAAAACATGTTAATAATTCACCCCCCCCCCAGACCGTTAGATTTTGAAAATATTTTCCACAACTTTACTAAAGCCAAAATATAACAACCATGAAAGATTCAATGATTGAGAAGGTAAACCCCTACAATAAGTTGATTGTTCAGTATGTAAATGGGCTAGACGCCA
>JBFHEW010000386.1:0-3627 GCA_041583955.1 Bacteroidia bacterium
GATCACATCTCCTGCCATTAACCCGGATGCGTCTGAAAGCTCGATCTGAAGCGCACCTTGTACAGCATTCTGAGCGATTGCGTATTCGGTGGGCTCTGTGGTGCCACTCATGCGAATAAGGTCGCCAGTTCCGCCTAGGTTGAATCGAAGTTCAGTTCCATCCGACTCTCCCTTTAGGAAAACACTGTCAGGAATGGAAATGCCGGAAGTGAAGTAGTACTGACCGGCAGGGAAGTAAATGGTGCCTGCATGTCCGTTCAAGCTTTCAATGGCCGCTTCGTAAGCAGTATTGCAACTGCTAAGTCCGGTATCGTCCGCACCGAAATCAGCTATAGAAACATGGTTCTGTGGTGCCTGAAGCGTGGTTGTGAGTCCGGCTTTCTCCCAAGTGGTCGTTCGCTCTGGCAGCAGCACCTGAGAAAATGATTGGAAACTGAAGAAAAGGAAAGAGACTACAAGCGTTATGCGAACCATTGTGCGAATAATTGACCGATGGCACCACCTGCTTTGGCGGTGAATATGGTCAATACGACAATGCAGTAAATAAGTTTTATGGATGTGCCAACGATGAACCCGATGAGCGATCCGATGCCACTGTTCAGGGCTTTTACAAAGGTTCCACCTGCAATAAGGTCTCCGATGATGGTACCCAGTAGCGGCCCCAGAATGATGCCGATAGGAGGGAAGAAGAACAGGCCTACTACAATTCCGATCATCCCGCCCCAAACACCCTCACGCGAGGAGCCGAATTTCTTTGCTCCAAGTACAGGAACAATATAGTCAAGCCCGGTTACGATGACCATGATGATTCCTGTTACAATGAGTGTAGTGGTGCCTACCTCGTGATCGGGTAAAAGGAAGAATAGCAGTAAGGAAAGCCAACTGAACAAAGGGCCGGGTAGTGCAGGTAACACACAACCTAGAATGCCCATACCGTTGAGGAGCAACCCAATGATCAGAATTGCCATTTCAGGCATATCAGTATCCTTTTGGCATTATCAGCGCAAGGATCAGGTACAGCAGAACGCCTCCCCCTGCAAAGAAGAACATCAGTACAAACGCCAAGCGTATAACCGTGGAATCAACATCCAAGTAGTCGGCAATTCCGGCACATACCCCAAGTATCTTGCCTTGCTTTCTGATCAGTTTCTTGTTACTCATGATGGTTTGTTAGAATGAAGTTGCAAGATAATCGGATGTTTTGAAAAATGCTGTGAGAGTTGTTGGAAATATGGAAATCCGGTTGCGACTTACTTCTCCTGATTCCTGATATGTTCCTCCAATCGATCGATACGTGCTTTGAGTTGGTCGTTTTCAATTTTCAATTCTTTGAACGAGGCGATTGCCATGCCGATGAAATCACCAAGTTCAAGACCATCCTTTCCGACCGTTTGCATTTCTTCAGGGGCGTCCTGTGCAATGAGTCCCAAGTGTTTGAATCCTTGCGTGTGGTCAGGATCGTTCTTCCACTCATAATGAACCACCTGAGCATCCAACAGGGCACGGAAAAGTTGGGATTGGTATTCTGATGTAATGGGCGTGATGTTGGTTTTCAACTCTCTGGAGCTGATGGTTGCGTCTGCATATTTCACCCTGATGTCGTTATCATAGGAACCGTCTCCACGTCTCAGGTACAACCTGCTGTAATTACCAGCCCAACCCCCGTTGTCACCAAGAACAAGCTGGTGCCAATCGTTCGGGGCGTATGCCGAGTTACCGTCATGGTGTTGAAGCAATCCCACAGCATGAACGTTCTGGAGATAGGGAGTTGATGCAGAACCTCCCGTACCAGCAATCGTTCCATTCACATCAAGCGTGTAGGATGGGTTGGTGTTACCGATACCTACTCTGCCCGGAGTTGTAATCACCATTCCGGTATTGCCGTTCGGACTGAACTGGTAGCCAACGTTGCCGCCACTCACGATGTACGTGTTCAGATCCAGATAATAGTTGTTGTCAGGAGACAGGATCCGCATGGCTTTCAAATTGCCGGACCATCCGCTTCCATTCACCAGATTGATTTCGAACTTGCCTGTTGGCGATGTCGTTCCAACGCCAACTTTCCCGGTCCTACCGATGTCGGATGTGGTGTTTGCAGCACCTGTCCAAGTAGGGTCGCTTTCTGTGTAAGATGTAAGGAATGCCGGTACACCTGTTACATCTGTCCAAGGCACGGTTGTCGTAGCTGAGATGTTGCCAGCGTTATCGGTTCTTACGTAACGGTTACCACCTGAGCCGAGATTTCCAATTGTCAGAACCCCAGTGCTATTGATCCGCATCTTTTCGGTAAGCGCTGTTCCTGTATTGGTGTAGAACAGCAGCGAACCTGCTTCTCCTGAGCCTCTTTCGGCACCCATTCTGGCAACGATGTAGTCGGTGCCGCTTAAGTTCTTCAGATCAACAAAGGAGGTAACGTTGCCTGCCGTGTTCCTTGTGCCCTGTATCTGAATGCCTGCACCACGTGCGGCCAAGGTCTGCTCAAACCGGGCAAATATGTTATCGGTGGTCGATGGTGCAGGTACTCCCACTCCTTTTACATCGAGCAGGTAATCGGGGTTGGTGTTGCCTATTCCCACGTTTCCACCGTCCTTCACGAAAATGCCGTTGTTGCCATCATCGGTCAGGAACAGTCCATCGCCATCGCGTGCGCGCACCTTATCGATCTTAAGGCTCTGAGCGTCCGCGGCCACATCGCCATTGGTGAGTACGTTGGCTATGGTCGGGGCAATGCCATTGATCTCTGTCTGTAATTCGACAAGTGCTGCTTGCACGTTTGTGGATGTGACACCGGATGCAGGGGTTACGGGAACCTGTGCAGCCGTTTGCGAGTCGGTATTGTCGAGATAGGCTGCCAAACTCACCGTAGTGGCGTCACCGGATAGCGAAAGCGTGTTTCCAGAAAGCGATAGGTCCTGTATCTCATTGGTGCTGCTGTTGTCGTTGTCAGCTACCGTTATGGTTCCACCACCGTTGCTCAAGGTTACGCTCAGCCCCGACTGCGACAGGGTCTGCAGCTCATTGGTAGGATTGCTGTCGCCATCAGCCGGCAGAGCGATGGTACCGCCTCCGTTGCTCAACGTCAGGTTGGAACCCGAAATGCTCAATGTCTGTATCTCATTGGTAACGCTATTGTCATTATCGGCCACGGAGATGGTGGTGCTGGTGCCCCCACCCGAAATGGTGATGGTGCGGTCGGTTCCGGACGCACTGCTTCCGAGATTCTGGATCTCGTTGGTGCTGCTGAGGTCGCCATCGGCAGAAACGTGAGTGCTCAGATCATTGGCAACGGCAGTGATGGCTGCCGATTCTTCCAAGGCGGAAAGATCAATGCTGGTTCCCGAACCATTCTCAATGAAAAGCGAGAGGATGCTCGTTCCGCTCAGGGTGGGAGTGAGCAGGTTCTGGTCGTCTGTTCCTGCGCTGCTGAGCAGTATCCATGATGAGCCGTTCCAACCTTCGAACTGTCCGCTGCGGAATCGGATGGTTCCTGGCCCACCGGCCGGGGCAGCGTTGGAATTGTTGAAATCGGTTCCAATGCTGATGGCACCTTCCACATCGAGCATTTCGTCCGGTGCCGTGGTGGCACCTATCTTCATTCCTTGTTGGGCAAGCGTAGTTTCAGCGAAA
>JBFHEW010000387.1:0-3623 GCA_041583955.1 Bacteroidia bacterium
ATCCATCAGCATGGCCAGCTTCTGTCGCAGAGACTCTCTTTTAGCATCCACTGCACCCCACATGTAGTGTGATGGCGCCTTATTGCTGAGTCGGTACAGGTCGATATGCGCTTGCTGCACTGGCAACGGTTGCGGGCCTACAGCTCCGTTATTGAGGTTAATGATGGCATCATCGATCAGGAACTGCCTGCGTACCTCGTCCCAGAACGATTCGTTTCCGACAGACATCTTTTCCGATGCTATTGCGCGGAGCGATCGGGAGGCTGACGCCTTCAACACCGGCACGAAAGGAAAGGCCGCTGTTGCCAGCATAGAACGTTTCAGGAACTGTTTACGCGAAATGCCTGCCATGAGCTAAAGTTAATTCACATGAAACAAAAAAGACCTCTCATGCGAGAAGCCTTTTCTGATGGGTTGCCCCTTTTACTACTGCAGACCTCTAATGCTTTCAGATGCTGTCGGCATCAAGAGATTGACGCATAGGAGAAACCATAACTCCACCTTTACAAAGCGGTAGGCATTTCCGAAGGTCGGATTGATGGAGAAATTCCCATCCTTATCGATCCAACCGAACAGACCGGCCTTTCTCACCAGAGCCATGCCGTAATGATAATCCTTGGCATTCTCAAACTGTGGGCGGACAACGATCTTTCCGTCCAAGTTGATATACCCCCACAGCTTGCCTTGCTGCACAGCAGCCACTTTTTCTGAGAAACTCAGCGCATTGACGAATTGCGGGTTGATGGTGAATTTTCCGGTTTTATCAATGAACCCCCATTCTTTGCCACTCTTTACCGCGGCAGTTCCATTATCGAAATCCTTCACCTGTGGGAATTGTGGATTGATAACGAACTTTCCATCCCTGTTGATGTAGCCCCATAGTTTTCCTTTTCTCACTCTAGCATATCCATCTCGGAAGTCACCTGCATCGTCAAACTGCGGGTTGATCTCATACTTCCCTTCCTTGTTGATGTATCCCCATCTTCCGTTCACTCTAACGCGTGCTATTCCGTCATTGAAAGACTCTGCCCGTTCGAACTGTGGATTGATGACATAGTTCCCCTTCTTGTTAATGTAACCCCATTGCTTATTGGCACGCACGTGCACCAGCCCTTCTGAGAAATCATAGGTATTCTCAAACTGGGGGTTAATGACATAGTTCCCCTCTTTATCTATAAAACCCCATAGTTTCTCTTTTTTGATGGAGGCCAGTCCTTCACTGAAATTGTTGGCATCGTTGAACTGAGGATTGACCGTAAAACTTCCGTTCTTATCAATGAATCCCCAGAGACCATCTGATTTAACCGAAGCTAAACCTTCACTGAAATTATTGACCCGCTCAAACTGTGGATTAATGAACCAGCTTCCGTCCTTCTTAATGTAGCCCCATTCCTTTGACTGTCGGGCACGGGCCAAATACTCCTGTGCAAAAGTTGTAGTAGCCAATAGAATTGCTAAAACGACCGTACTTATTCTTTTCATCTTCATTCATGATTTGGTTAAACATTACACATTTCCGTGTAAGCAATGGTGAGAATAAATTGAGCGCCATGCACTAACCTAGGTCAGCCGCGTAGATGATAATTACCGTGAGCGAAAGTCCGGAAGATGAGGTCTGCAGCATCAGACTCTAGAGATCCAGGTCTGCAATAGATAGACCCGAAGATGGCCGAACATTTCCAAACAGACCAGCAGTGGTAGAGATCAAGATACACTGCATACTTTCCTGACATTCTTTCCGTTGAAAAGACCATATGTACACCACTTGCACGCTTCAACCGGGAGTAAACCTTGCATTGATGAGCGATCGGAAAGTGAACGACCATGCAAACGAGAGCACGAATGACCACCAAACTGGATCGTGCATTTGAGGAAACGATAAATAACAGAAGTAGAAACACTTAAGATCAGAAGTATGAAGAACCGACAAAAGTTCATGAACATTGCGATGCTGACCATAGGGACAGTAGCCTTGACTGCCTGTGGCGCGAGATCGCAAAACCATCAGGGAAACGGACAACGAAGTGGCCAACGACCTTCTGCCACAGCCATGATCGCAGAGATGGATGCGGATAAGGATGGAAAGCTGTCTGAAACCGAGGTGAAAGGTCCGTTGGCAGACGACTTTCCAAAAATCGACACCGACAAGGATGGGTTTATCACGGAAGAAGAGTTGAAAAACGCTCCGAAACCTAAAGGCCCACCACCGCGTGGCGAGAGATAACCACTACCTTCAGCACGATCTTTAAACCATAATAGAATGAAAACCGTACGGTATTTTGCCGCCATCGTTTGCCTCGTCCTTGTAAGTGCATCCGCGTATGCTCAAAAATCAACACTTCCCAAAAACATCCTCAACACCTTGGAAAAGAAATGTCCTGGGGCAGAGGACGTGCAGTGGAAGGTGAAATCGAAAGGAGACTACGAGATCAAGTTCAAACTGAACGGCAAAAAGACGGAGGTTGAGATAGACGAAGACGGAACGTGGGAGAAGACCACGACACACATATCCGTTGATGAACTTCCAAAGGCTGTTCGGGCAACTGTAATGGAACAGAAAAAAGACGCAGAGATCTCCGAGCTGAAAGTAATTGTGACGAACGATGACGAGACATACTACAGGGTGAACCTGAAGGATGGGAACGGCCGCACCAAACTTAAGATCGACAAGAAAGGTAAGATCACTTCATCTGAAGTGAAGAAGAAGGAGAAATAGTACCCCGACACCAAGAGCCGAAGAGAGAATCAGCTGCAACGGATGTTGCTGAAAGCTATTCGGCCCGTGCTCAGCTACTTTAAACCACCCGTTAAGGAATGGCATTGCATTCAAAAAGGTCGAAAAACAAGAAACCAGCCCGAATGAGCTGGTTTAGTGTGACCCCGGCAGAACCACTTGTATTACACTCTATTGCAACCAGTTGCACCAATGGTGCTGACTCACAACCATTTACGCTTATGCGTTTTGCAACGAAGTACAACGACAAGCAAGTAAAAGCGCCAAATGTTTTACCTATTGTTTTACCTATTTGGCAACATTTTTGAATTGGCATTTCCACAATCCATCAACCATGCCCTCCATCAAACCAATCCTAAAGGTCGATAAGCAAAAAGCAAACGGTGAAGCCCCGCTCTATATAAGGATAACCAAAGACCGTAAATCAAAATACAAATCACTTGGCATCTACCTTGACCCGAAACACTGGGATGACAAGCAGTTAAAGGTCAAGAAATCTCACCCAAATTCGAACAGAGCGAATAATCTCATCGCTAAACGGATTTCGGATGTGAGCGGAGCAATTCTTCAATTGGAAGAGAACGAAGCGCCCTATATGCCACAAAAGGCATTTGAAGTACTAACCGGCAAACCAACCAGAGGCTTATTGGAATACTCTAATTCGATAGTGAAGCGAATGTCGTTGGTGAATTCACTCGGAATGGTGAATCGCGCAAAAGCGGTAGTCTCAAAGTTGACAACATACCTGGACGGGAAGGACATTGCACTCAATGAAATAACTGTTGGATGGCTGAAAGAGTACGACACGTATCTCCGAACACATCTTCAAAATGGAACGAATACAGTTGCCTCCAACATGAAGATTATCCGTAGAATATTGAACGAAGCA
>JBFHEW010000388.1:0-3620 GCA_041583955.1 Bacteroidia bacterium
AGCTGTTCGCATACTTTCATCATTTTAGGGTTGAAGTCTCCGATCCAGTTCATTTCTATCGTCTCGTAGGGAAGTCCTTGTTTCCAAGCAATGTCCGTGTAAGAAATGACCATCGCACTCTCAACTCCTTGACCGTGGAACTCCGGAACCACTCCGAACACCAGTCCGAGCATCTTTTTGCAGTGACCCATTTTCATGTGATAGGCGAATTTCAACTTTCCCAGCCAATTCATCTTGCCATTTACGTATTTGAACAGTTGGTTCAGTTCTGGAATGGAAAGGAAGAACGAGATAGGGGTGTCTTTGTGAAAACCGAAATAGATCAACCGTTCATCTGCAATGGGCTTCAGTTTTCTGAACATCTTCTGAGCCTGTTCCAACGTCATGGGTTTAACTCCGGAATGACCGCCCCACGCTTTGGAGTACACCTGATGGAAATAGACGGCAGCCTTGTCGAAGTCTTTTTTCTTGATGTACCGGAAGGTGATATCCGGGTTGTTCAATGACTGCTGCGCCCGTTCGTAGAAGCGGGGTTCGAAATCCTTCGTCTTCTTCACATCCCTTCCGTAGGTATACTGATTGAAGTAGAGCCTGAATCCGTAGTGCTCGTACAGTTTCTGGTAGTATGGAGCATTGTAAAGCATGCCGTAATTCTGTTCCGCAAATCCATCTATCAGCACGCCCCAGTTCTTATCCCGCTCACCGAAGTTCACAGGACCATCCATGGCTTGCATTCCTCTGTCCTTCAGCCATTCATAGGCTACATCGAATAATCTGTTGGCAGCTTCCTGCTCGTTGATGCAGTCGAAGAACCCGCATCCTCCCGTGGGCTGATCTTCTGTATTGTACGTTTTACCATTCACGAATACCGCTATCCTACCTATCGTCTTGCCATCTTTCTGCAGCAACCAACGGATGGCTTCGCTTTTGTCATAACTGAAGAAACGGTTCGTTTTCGGGTCAAAGATGTCTTTGATCTCCTGGTCTATCGGGCGGATGTAAAGAGGATCGTTGGCGTAAAGTAGAGTCGGGAAGAGGATCCACTGGTTTTCCTGGTCTTTGGTTTGAACTTCAACAAGATTCATGATGAGAGAATGAATTTCAGCTAACTTAATAAGAATGCAGAAGCGGTGAAGGTTTCATTGTCTTAAGTTTGTCACATGTCGTTCATAAAAGATAAAGTGGTGCTTATTACGGGCGGAAGTTCGGGAATAGGCAAGGCATGTGCCGAACGTTTTGGCCGCGAAGGCGCCAGAGTCTGCATCACAGGTCGGAACTCCGATAATCTGGAGGAAGCCGCCCAACTACTTCGTGCCAAGAACATTGAGGTGATGGTGGTGCAAGGAGACGTGGCAAACGAGCATGATTGCGTACGAATGGTGAACGAAACGCTCAACAAGTACGGACGCATTGATGTGCTCATCAATAATGCCGGCATCAGCATGCGAGCGTTCTTCAAGCATGTCGACCTTGCCGTTATCCGACAATTGATGGAGGTCAATTTCTTCGGAACGGTTTACTGTACCAAGTATGCGCTGAAGCAGCTGTTGAAATACAACGGATCAGTGGTCGGAGTATCCTCGGTGGCCGGCTATCAGGGCCTGCCCGGTCGGACCGGTTATTCGGCTTCGAAATTTGCAATGGAAGGCTTTCTGAAAGCACTTGAGTTGGAAAATCACAACAGCGGTTTGCACGTCATGATCGTCTGCCCAGGATATACCGAAAGCAACATCAGAAAAACGGCTCTGGTGGCTGACGGAAGCAGTCAAGGAGAGTCGCCACGTGACGAGACCAAGATGATGTCGGCCGAAGAAGTGGCCGACCAAATCTACCAAGGCGTGATGAAACGAAAGCAACGGGTAGTGCTCACAACACAAGGGAAACTATCGTACTACCTGAGTAAATTGGTTCCCGGGTTTGTTGACCGAATGGTTATAAAAGCAATTGAAAAAGAAGGCGACCTGCCAAAATAGATGAGAGTTTTTCTAATAGGATACATGGCCAGTGGGAAATCCACAGCGGCCAAAAAACTGGCCAAGAAACTGGGCCTTTCTTCGGTGGATCTTGATGCCGAGATCGAGAAGACAGCTACCATGTCCATTCCGGACATCTTCAAGACCGAGGGCGAGAAATCATTCCGAAGACGCGAACGTGCCGAGCTTCAGAAATGGCTACAGAAAGATGATTACGTCATGGCCACTGGCGGAGGCACACCATGCTTCTTCGAATCAATGGATGAGATGAATGCCGCTGGAGTTACGGTATATCTTCAAATGACTCCCAAGGCGGTGGTGGACCGGGTAATGGCGAGCAAGGAGGAACGTCCGATACTGAAAGGTCTGCCAGAAGATAAAATGCTCAAAAAAGTAGCGTTTCAGCTGGAAAAACGTGCCCCATTCTACTCCCGGGCACAATGGACGATAAATGGTGTCAATTTAGATCTTGACGAATTGGCACAGATGGTCAATCACTCCAAATAAACCGCCTTTTCGCCTTCGAGTTGTACCCTTACGTGCTCCTGTAATGTGGTGCTCAGGTGCAGTCCAACGTAATCTGCTTTCACCGGAAAACGTTTGTGGTCTCTGTCCACCAAGGCCACTGTTCTCAGTGCCTTCAGTCGCACTTTCAGAAAATGTCGGATACCGTAGATGAATGTCTTGCCACTGTTCAATACATCATCCACCAGGATCACAACCTTGTCTTCGGCATCGGCCTTTTCCAATTCTACCGAGGCTTTCTCGGCCAACGGATCCTGCTTGTTCACAAATACAGAAACCAATGTTACTTGCATATCGGAGAAATCGACCAATCGTTCCGTGATAAGTTCGGCCAGTCTATAACCATTGCCTTCAATACCGGCAATGATGATCTCTTCTTCTGCGTAATGTTGCTCATAGATCTCAAACGCCAATCGGTCAATCTTCTGGTTCACCTGCGTTTCATTCAGTACAATTGTCTGCACGGCACTCATTCGATTCAATTTTGGTGCAAATTACCAAATCGAAGGCTCACTCAATGTGCTATTTTTGGCACATGAACCCATCGATAGAGCAACTTCTCGAAAATCATTTTCCAACCATTCTTGATACCGATCTGATTGAAGGAATCAAGGAACACGCCACATACGTGGAGGTAGAGGAGGGCGATCTGCTCATGGATATCGGAGGAAAGATAGCAACGATACCCATGATCATTTCCGGATCGGTGAAGGTGATACGGGAAGATGAGGAGGGAAGGGAGTTGTTGCTCTATTACCTGAAACCCGGAGAAACCTGCGCCATGTCTCTGACCTGTTGCATGGCCTTCAAACGAAGCGAGATACGTGCTGTGGCCCAGGAGAAAGTCACCATGTTGGCAATTCCTGTTGACTACATGGACGAATGGATGAAATTCCGTGACTGGCGCAGTTTCGTGATGAACACGTATCGGATGCGATTTGAAGAATTGCTCGAATCGGTTGACAGCATTGCGTTTCATAGAATGGACGAGCGATTGCTCAAGTACCTTCACGATAAATCCAATTCGTTGAACACGAATGAGATACAGATGTCTCATCAGGAGATTGCCGTTGACCTTAATTCTTCGCGGGAGGTCATTTCCCGAATACTCAAGCAAATGGA
>JBFHEW010000389.1:0-3611 GCA_041583955.1 Bacteroidia bacterium
ATTAGTTGATCATTTCAAGGGCTAACCTGCGAGTTTCCGCATCTGTCGCCACATAGTCGTTGTAATTAGGTTTTTTTATGAAAGTAACGCGTTGCATGCTTTGCTCAATGATGTCAGACATGCCAAGGAAACTCACCTTGTCCTTCAGGAAGGCATCCACGGCAATTTCGTTGGCAGCATTGAGGATACAAGGCATGTTTCCGCCCAATTTCATGGCCTCGAATGCCAAAGCAAGGTTACGGAACGTTTGGCTGTCGGGCTGTTCGAAAGTGAGCTGCGGATAATTCAAGAAATTGAAGCGTGGAAAGTCAGATTTCAATCGGTTCGGGTAGCCCAGCGCGAACTGAATAGGCAGTTTCATATCAGGCAAACCCATCTGGGCCTTCATGCTGCCATCTTCAAACTGAACAATGCTGTGTATGATGCTTTGAGGATGAACGATCACATCGATCTGTTCGGGTTTCAGATTGAAGAGCCACTTGGCCTCAATCACCTCCAACCCTTTGTTCATCATGCTGGCGCTATCGATGGTGATCTTGGCGCCCATGTCCCAATTAGGGTGTTTCAATGCCTGGGCTTTGGTAACCGAAGCCAACTGCTCGCGGGTTTGACCACGGAACGGACCGCCAGATGCTGTGAGATAGATCTTCTCGATCGGATTGTGGAACTCGCCCACCAGACATTGGAAAATGGCCGAATGCTCACTATCCACCGGATAGATGTTCACTCCTTTTTTCTGTGCGAGGTCAGTTACGATCTCGCCTGCCACGACCAGCGTTTCCTTGTTCGCCAACGCGATGTGTTTTCCAGCTTCGATGGCAGCCAAGGTTGGTCTCAGCCCTGCATAACCGACCAAAGCTGTAAGAACGATATCGAGCTCCTCCATCTGCACCACCTGCGCCAAGCTATCGGCACCGGCATAAACCTTGATCCCTTCATCAAAAAGCGCATCCTGCACCTTCTTGAACTGGCTTTCGTCACCGATCACCACGCAATTCGGATTGAACTTGAGCGCCTGTTCTATGAGTAGGTCTGCACTGGAATGTGCCGTCAACACCTCCAGTTCAAACGAGTCCGGATTGGCCTCAAGGACCTCCAATGCTTGCGTACCGATGGAACCCGTGGAACCAAGGATGGCGATGTGCTTTTTATCTCTGTCTTTGTCACTCATTCGCGAAGCCGCAAAAGTACCTCAATTGGCAGGATGGGCAACATCTGAATATCTCACTGCATTGAACGGTGGCAAAAAGATGTACGTGGTGCCACCGAACATTTTTCGGTTCTGTTAACTTTACATGCATCAGACTTCCAATGCAAACGCTAAAAACCCTTTTCCTGACCCTTGTGTGTCAGTCGGTTCTGCTAGGTTCGGCAGTGGCTCAGAACTGCTTCCCTATACGGTACATCGACCCACTCTTTCCGGTTGAAACAACATTCAACGTGGAGTACCAGCAGGCCAGGCCCTATGGCTCACTGTTCAATCAGGCGTACCGATTGGATATTTACGAACCGGTCGGAGACACCCTTTCGCATAGGCCTCTGATCATCTTTCAGTTCGGAGGAGGTTACTTGATAGGAGATAAACAGCTTCCTCCGGCCACAGACTATTGTTCGTATTGGGCTGCACGAGGATATGTTGCCGTATCCATTGATTACCGACTAGGATTCAGTGCATTGAATCAAGGCAGCGCGGAGCGGGCCGTTTATCGAGGTGTGCAGGACCTACAGGCCTCGCTACGCTTCCTTTGCGAGTTCAGCGAAACCTATGGGATAGATACCAATCACATCATTGTGAGTGGCAACAGCGCGGGTGCTTTCACTACGCTGCACAGTACGTTCATGGATGAATCGCAGGTTCCAGCATCATCTACGGGCTTCGGAATCGGACTCGATTCGTACGACCTTGGAGGGTTGTTCAATTCGGGCAACAATTATTGGGGGAACCGCGAGGTGCGCGCCCATGGTATCATTGCCAATTGGGGAGCCATTCTTGACACCAATTTCATTGGCGATGGGGCCGATGATTGGGTTCCGACCATTCTGTTTCACGGTACAGAGGACAATGCGGTTCCATACGTCTATGGCCAGCCGTTCAGTTCTCCGTTTTTCCCCAACGTGTACGGAAGCGTTCCCATCAACGAACGGTTGGACAATACAACCATCCCACATCGGTTTGTACGTCTCATTGGGGCCGGACATGAGCCCGAACTCCTGAACCCTGCCTATTTGGACACCATCGTGTGGGAATCACAGACATTCATGTACCATCACGTGCTTCAGCCCCAGATCCAATCCGTAACGGGCAACCAGACCCCTGTCATCGGTAGCACCGAATTATACACGGTTGTGGCCAATGAGCCTATCATTCATCTATGCACTTCTTTGAATAATGGCTTAGTTGTTTCTTCCAACCTCAATGAAGTGGAAATTCTATGGACCACTGCGGGACACGACACCATTCAGATCATTGCGGCAAACGATATCCTAGCGTACGACACCACGTACATTCCTGTATTTGTTGATGTGACCAGTGGGGTGCAAGAAGCAACAGATGAACCGAGCGCCACCATCTATGCAAATGTGTTCACTGAGAGTACGACCGTCCGGCTGCACGGCAAGATCGAGAATGGCTCGTTCGTGAATGTGAGCAACCTCCTTGGTCAAACGGTTCTGTCGGTACCCGTAACAGGTAGCTCCGTTTCCATTCATGCTAGCCAAACGGGCAAAGGATTCTTCTTTGTGCAGTTGGAGGATAATAGCGGAAACAGAAGGACAGTAGGCACCATCAGCGTTCCGTAGCTTTAAAAGTTACACCACTTGAAGGTCTCCGTTTTCCGGTTTTCAGCCTCCACGCGGATCAGTAGACATCCGCGGAGCGAAGAAGGAATTTCCAGCCTGGTTGAGCCATTCATCGGAAGTTCCATCAGTAAGCGCATCGAAACATCATACACCTGAACAGCAGAAACCTTGGCCGTTGAATTGAAGACCAATAGATTCCCGTTCAACCGGACCCATTCTTCCGTTTCGTTTTCCTCCAAGGAAATGGTACCCCCTGCCGCACAATCGGGAATACTGAAATCGTCAACGGTGTTCAGTGCCGAGCAGTTATCGCACATCACGTCCTTCAAGAAACACGTGGCTTTTTTAAGCAACGGCTGAACGTAGTACGTGCAGTGGTTCAGTTCCTGACGCGTGTGCCGCTGGGTACAAACGCCATTGCTGTTGAGTCGTGCCTGAATGGAATTGGAACCCGCAGCCCAATAGAAAGCGGAACAGCCTAAGCAATTGATGACCGGTGCCGTATTGTAGTCCACCACACAATCGGGGTCGTTGTGGAAACTGATGACAGGAACGTGATGTCCATTCATGACATCGACATGCGATACGGCACCACAATGGTTCACCACGCCTTTGATGGTGTAAGTGTCTGTGAGGCTGTTGCCGTCCGTATCAAGCAGTCCGACATGCGAAACACAGGTAGGGCACCAGGCATCGGCTTCGGTCTGATCCCAGAAGACCGAGTTCAATGTGGCGATGGAGCCTGCGCTTTCGCCCAGAACGAAAATGAAAGCGGTGTCAATTCCCAAATCGGTAGCGTTATGAACCAAGTG
>JBFHEW010000390.1:0-3610 GCA_041583955.1 Bacteroidia bacterium
GCTTAGTTGGTTACAACGACAAGCACCTTCGAGTTCTGCCAGAATGCATCAGGATCGCTGATGAGGAGTTTCGCAACGCTCTTACCTTCTTCTACCAATTCGTAGCTGCCTTTCGGATGAGGCGTAATGAGTTCTGCCTTCTTTGCACCGATCGCAATTTCCTTCACTTCCTGAATGTTGATCTTGGTCAGGTCTTCCAGATTCATGTCTTCCGATAGGACCTTCACCCCACCAAGCCCAAGAAAAGCACCTTCCTTATCAATGATGTTCTTTTCTCTCAGCTCTTTTGTGGTTCCAACGGCCCAGAATCCGGTCTGAAGTTCTTCTTCTTTGGCCTGTAGCGCCTGATTCTTCTCTTGGATAACCTGTATTCTACGCTCGTTTTCCAAGGCCAGACGGTCTACACTTGACATCAATTGGTCGATGTAGATGTTCGATTGCGCCAGACCTTCCTTGAGTTGAGCGATTTCAGCATCCTTCTTCTCAATGTCTTTTTTAAGGCTTGCCAGAAGTGCCTTCATCTTGTCGGAAGCAATGGAACTCTGACTCAGCTGCTTCTCAAGTTTCGCAATCTGGTTCCGGGTCTGCTTCATGTTCTCGTAGATCAGCACCATGTCGTCAACAATGGCATCTTCCGCGTTGGTCGATTGCTCTCCGGAAATGGCGCGTGATGTAATGATTCCCTCCAACTCCTTGATACTGTCCAGGTTGGATTGGATGTTATTCAGCGATGAGATGAACGAATCGATATCATCGTCTTTCTGAGCCGAAAGCTGTTCCAGCTCCAGGATCTTCTGTTCCAATTCCTTTTCCCGTTGGTCGCATGCGCTGAGCAGTACAGCGCAAATGGTAACTAATGCAAATGCTCTCATGATTTGATGTTTTTTCAGGGTTTGAAGGTAAAATAATTCAATGGGTCTGAAATACCAAAGATGTTTCGAACTTCAGACACACATCGTACATCTATAGGTTCATATATGATCTTCACCGCTCAATACACCGATTACGTAACTGACCGCGATGAAATTGTGTCGTCCGTTGGGATTTTGACAACTTTTAAGAGGTTATTAGCTTCAATTTCGACTTTCGCACGATAGTTGCTTACATTCGTGGCATGTCTAAAATCTCAAAAACCATAATGAAATATTTGAACCATATCGTAGCCGTTTTTCTTCTATTCACTGTCTCAACTTCTGCATCTGCCCAAGTGGTGGGAGGTATGAATTTCAAGCTTGAGAAGCTTTTTGTTGAGGAGAAGTATGAGGATGTTGCCTACAAGGGAATGAAGATGGTAGAGGACGATAAGTACAAGAAGGATCCGGAGATATATCTCTACATCGCCATGGCCTGGTACGAAATAAGCCAGATGAACGATGACAAGATGAAGGAGGAGTATCCGAAAGCACTTCAGGATGCCATGAAGTATGCCGCCAAGGTTGATAAAAAGGACAAGGAAGGTGTGTGGATGGAGGATAACTCAGACTTCTTCATTGACCTTACCAAGGCCGGAATAGCAGACGCGGCTCAGTGGTTGGACGACCCACGCAAAATGCGGAATGCAGTGTCATCCTATAAGTACATGACCAAAGCCATGCCGGAGGATTACAACCTGTTGTTCTACAAAGGCGTGCTTGAGTACAAGAACAGGAATACGGGCCAGGCCGACCGCGATATTGCCGAGGCCATGAACGGACTTATTCCAGCGTACGAGAACCCGAAGTACCGTCCGAGCAAGGCTTCTGCCCCGGTGTTGGAAGATGGACTGATGCAGTGGACAGATATCATGCTGGAGCAGAACTATGCCGATTCGGCCAAAAAGACCATCAACTGGGCATTGAAATTCTTCCCGGAAAGCGAAAAAGTGAAAGCTAAGGCTGAAACGCTGAAGTAATTGCCTTTTACTTCGGGTCGTATTCGTAGAGAACGATGTTCTCTTTGCATATCCTGAAGCGCATCCGTTCTGCGTCCGATTCAAGCTGATATTCGCGGCAAGGAGTGTCTCTCACTTTACTCTCGTTAAAGAGTACGTCCGAATTCAGAATGCGCTCAACCAGTAGCGAATCGGCAAATGGTAGCTGAATTTCGTTGCCTATCACTACCGAATCAACAGCAAGTTCCTCCAACACCCGGTCTCCCGGAAGCCAGGCAGGAAAGTCGCGGTCGCGGATAAGTAGGATGTAGACGATCAAAGAGCCGAGTGCTATTCCGAATCCGAAATAGCCTAATCGTTGGAAGAAATTCATTCGGTTTTATTGTTGCCTTTAAGCAGGTTACCCGTGAAACGGAGGAATTCGGCACGCTGACCGCTATCTGTGAAAACCGCTCTGATGGTTTCCCAATACGTTGGTCGTGTTTCTTTTGGTTCCGTCTCCGCCTCCTGTTTTTTCAGTTGAATCGTGTGGTCGTCTTTTTTCGGGGAGATACCAGAAAGTCTATCGGCCTGTTCAAATCTGCGTTGAGCAGAACTCTTGTAGCCCTGTTGTTCTTCGCACAGACCTAGATTATTGATGGTGATCGGGTCATCCGGATCGAGCTCAATTGCCTTCTTATAATCTGCTATTGCCCCTTCCACATCTCCAAAACCATTTCGGATGAATGCTCGGAGCGAATACCTGTAGCTGTAGGTAGGGTCAAGCTCAACACATCGGTCAAGGTCGGCCATGGTACCTTCTTCGTCCTTTAGGCGGAGTTTGGTCACTGCGCGGTCGCTCAGATACATCACGTTATTCGGAGAAAGTTCGAGCGCGCGGTCAAATTCGATCAACGCCAATGGTGCCTTGTCCAGTTTCAGGTAACTGAGTGCCACATGGTATATGGCCAAATGGTTCACAGGGTTGGAATCCACTGCCAATTGGAAATGCTTGAGCGCAGACTCAACGTCTCCTTTCTGCAAAAGATGCTTCCCTGTTTGAATTTGACTATCGCCTTTCATGCTGCAAATTTAGGTAAGTGTTCATCAAACGGACACAACCCGTTCCTCGTCCAGATAAACCAGCATGGCTTCCACTTGTTTAAAACCGAGTTCGTGCATGGCTTCCTTGTAGGTGGCCATCTGTTCGTGGTGTTTCCGAAGTTCCTCGCCCGTTTTGTAATCCAGAACCCAAGCCCGGTCTTCAGCGAATACGATCCTATCCGGACGAACCCATTTACCATTGCCCAACTGAATATCCGCCTCATTCCTGATCTCTTTGTCTGCCGAATAAAGCGATGAAAGGGCATCTTGATTCATCAGATTCTGAATTTTGATGGCCAGCGATTCGGTGTCGGAACTGCTGATGCGTCCGTCCTCAACCAACAACGCGAGGGCAGCACTTACATCCTCATGTGTTCTTATGCTCGCCATAGCCTCATGTATCAGAATACCGAGATTCCGGGCATCGTTCGGGTCGGCAGTTTTCCATCGTTCTTTTGATGGTCTTGAAATGCTTATCCGTTTTTTCCAGAAGGGATCGCCAACCGCCTTCACTTTGAAATGGTTGATGGTTGACGTTTGTTTGTCCTGTTTGTTGCGAACCCCTATTTCGAAAAGGAGCTCTTCTGCCACCTTTGGGTCAACGTTGCATGCGTGTTCAAAAACGTATTGGATGGCGGTGCTCGGAGCAGGATCGGA
>JBFHEW010000391.1:0-3609 GCA_041583955.1 Bacteroidia bacterium
CACCGCTCCCTAGTGCCAACGAAATACTATTTCCTGTTTCCATCTGTTCTTGAAAATGCTGCTTTGATCCATCCGCCCGTCATTGAGCCAACGCCTCCTGCCAATCCGCCTATCAGCCCTGTCAATACGATCATCACAATACTGAATTGTGGCAACTTGAATAGATCCAATATTCTAACGGTCAATATCGATTCGCTTTTGATGTCAATGTAAGTGGCAAAGATCATCCAAGGAATGGAAACACCATAGAATCCTGTGTAGAACGATGTCCTATCGTCTTTTCCAAATATTGCTTCAACGACCAACGCCACGCAAACCGAAGACCACCATGGTAGGTAAGTTTGCGCAATAGCGGTTAACATTGCTACCACCAATATTCGGGCAAAGATATTCATTCTTGTTCCGGTTTAAATGTTTTCCTGATCCAACCTGGCTGTTTCACGTCAGCCGACTTCAGAAAATTCAATGCATGATACTCTCCTGACGACCATGCATTGAGTGAAGTGGTGTATGATAGGCTGCCTGGATTTCCTGACTGACCTCCTGGAAAAACGCCCCAGGCCTTCGGGCCATCCGGGTCAAGTTCCACGATCATTCTCCAAGATGGTCCGTGGGTGGCAGTAGTAGCATTAGGTGCATGTTCGCTCCCTCCAACTACCAACTTCTTCGAACTCAGGGCATCCAATCGCGCCAAATGCTTGACCCTGGTTCCTTGATAAAAACCCCAATGTGGTCGGTTATACTCATACTTGATGATATCTCCGAATTTCATCACCATCCAGTAGAATGCATCGTTCACCACATCTTCGGCACGTTCTGTTCGGTTATTGGTTGAACGGTGATCGAATACCCGATGCGAAGGATGATTCTCCAAGAGGTCGATGGTTACCTTGGCCATTGGGTAAACGTACCTCGGATCGCGCATGTCGACCTTGGCTTTTCCAGTACCTACCATGGCATCCCATGAGTATCGGTAGTACTTATCCTGATCCCAATCTGTCGAATTGAACTCGTCCCAAAGCAGATTATTCAGCTCATCCCACCAAATCTCGAATATGGTCGGAGCTATCAGTTCACGGTCGTTCCGGTAATTCCAACCAAGCAATTCGTTCAATGCTCGCCTTTCGTCCTCTGGGTTTTTGAATCGGGTCGTATCGAGAAGGCGCAGCATGATGGGTAAGGCTTCTTCAGCAAGCAGGTTGTAATTGCTCAGCTGAAGATCCATCATATCCTGAATGGTGACGGAACTGTCGGATCTCAGAAAGCGATTGATGGTCCGGTTGCGGAACTCCTCGAAAACGCCCGAGTAGTAATACGGATACGAAGTATCGGTGGGAGCCTGATTGGCTGAGCTCACAAAACCACGCTCAGGATTGAGCATGTGAGGGTTTTCATACTGTGGAATGAACTTCTCATTCTTGTGTTCGGCATTGCTTCCATCCAGTATGAAACGCCCGTGATCCTTAGGAACCACTTTGAACTTGCCCTGCTGCCAAATGGCTATGTTGTTCTTGGTATCGGCATAAGCAAAATTCTGGCCCGGACAGTTATAATGTGCCAGGGCTGCAGCGTAATCCTCAAAATTCTTGGCCCTGTTGAGTTCATGAAACGTGCGCAGTTCGTTAGATGGGTCGTGCGCCAGCCAGCGCAACGCCAGATGTTGCCCGCTTACCGAGTCGGTGTAGGCAACTGGTCCGAAAACCGTATACAGTACAGTATCCACCACGGTTTTCCCTCCACGGACCTTGACGTGTTCAATTCGCTTTTCGGCCGTCAACACCTCTTCCCCTAACTTGTATGTTCCCGCGTTTCGGTCAATGAACTTCATGGCGTAGTAGTCCTTTACATCTCTACCTGCATTTGTTACGCCCCATGCGATGCTATCATTGAACCCGATGGTGATGCCGGGAGAACCTGGTAGGGATACCCCGTAGCAATGAACGGTTGGACTGGTCAACTGAACCTCATACCAGATGGAAGGAAGAGACAGCGCCAAGTGCGGGTCGTTGCACAGAATGGCAAATCCGCTCTCGGTTCTATTACCGGAAACGGCCCAATTGTTACTTCCTACAAAGTGAGGTTGAATATCGGTCATGGACCAATTCCCATCGGTCATCACTTCATCCTCCATCGATGAGGTAATGCTATTGGAACTCTTCGTGGAAAAATCGGGAACGATAGGGTCGTTGAGGTAATTCTGATCGGGAAACAGCTGTCCAAACAGGTCTGCTCCCAATAATTTCAACGCCTCGGTATTAGGCCGGTCACGTTCATTTCCGTTCAGCATTTTAGCCATGTACTTAAGAAGGAGTCCTGACTTGAAAACAGACCATGGTTCTGGTCGGTAGTCAAGTAACTTGTACTCCAACGGATAATCTTCTTCCTGCAGTGTGGCGATGTAGTGATTGACCCCATCGGCATATGCATTGAGGGCAGCGAAACTCGCACTGTCCTGCTTTATCAGCTCCAGTGCATTCTCAGCTGCCCATACCATGCCGATCCTGCGCTGTTCCAGATCGAACGCCACTGCTTTATCTCCTACTATCTCGGATAACCTGCCAGCCGCGGCATGGGTCTGAAACTCCATCTGCCATAAACGGTCTCTTGCAGTGAGGTAACCCTGAAGATAATAGAGGTCGTGGTCGTTTACAGCGAAAATATGCGGCACTCCCCGTTCATCAAATACAACTTCAGAACTGTGCTCAATACCAACAAGCTGAAGAACCTCATCTGAAGATACATCAGTATCAACGGCATTTTTCCAGAATCCATGAAAAGGATCCAGGAACTTGGCAACGGGTGGCACCGTTCCCAGTCTGGTATTACCAAGAAACACCACTGCCACACACAGTAAGATTCCAAAAACAACTTTTACCCACTTCATGTTTCCTTTTTCGAAGGTATTAATATGGCCCATGCCGTAAAATGGAACAGATGTTGTGAACGGACCAAACTGCAATATTAACTGTAACTAATCTGAGAACCTCCTCGTAAGGTCGTTTTCACCGAACCTGAAGGTCGAATACTAAAATGGAGAAAAAAGTAGGTAATGTGGCGATGGTGTTGTGGGGAACCATCTTTTTTCTTTTGTCCATAACTAGTACGAAGGCACAACCGGTACCTCCGTCAAACAGCAATATCCCATACTTGGTAACCTTTGGAAACAAAGCGAGCAAAACCTACGGTGATGATGATTTCTCACAGGTCTTCTTCCTTTCCATTCCGGCAAACGAAACCGACCCTTTCTACATCCGTGTTTTCGACCCTGATGTGAGCGGAGATCACGATGAGATCTATGGCGAGGCGGATACGAGAACGAAATTCAGTATTTACGGAGGAAAAGGTGCATGGAGTACGCCTGACGCTCAGCTAACAGACCCGATCGGCAACTACAAAGCAGGAACCTTGCTTGATTCGCGCACGTTTGATGGCTCTGGTAAATACAATAATGCTTGGTACAGTTTCGGGCCTTTGGACCCGAAAGAAGGAGAATTCATCAAGGAATTCAATGGCTATGTTTTTAAGATCATTGCTGAGGGTATTGAAGGAAATGACGGCAATCTGTACAGCTACTATTTCAGTCGTGGACCGAATGTGAACATCTCCATC
>JBFHEW010000392.1:0-3607 GCA_041583955.1 Bacteroidia bacterium
GCCTTCACCCGTGTCAATGATCAGTGTGGTATCCTTCACCTCCGCCACCTTGGCATGAATACCTCCGATGGTAACGATTCTGTCGCCCTTCTTCAGTTCATCGCGGAACTTCTTCTCTTCCTTGGTCTTTTTCATCTGCGGCCGTATCATGAACAGGTAAAACACCACGAACATGAGTACGAACATGAGAATGGTAGATCCGCCCTCGCCTAGTAATTCTTGCATCCTTATCTTTTGAGTTTTGGGGTTATGAAGGGGTAGGATGCCACACCACGGTCACTGAACCGATGGTCAGACGACATCCTACGTCCTGGTGTTATTGAGCGGCAACAGGTACTTCAACCATTCCGTTTATGGCGAGTACCTTCGTGTTAGGAACAGTATTGGCAACAAGTGTTACTTTCTTGTTCTGTTGACCTGACTTTCCATCGCTGTTGAAAACCACATCGATCACGCCCTCGCCTCCAGGAGGAATTGGAGCATCTGGATACGATGGAACGGTGCAACCGCAACTTCCGCTTGCAGATGTAATGATAAGGTCTCCCTTACCCGTGTTCTTGAATTTGAACGAATAAGCTACTTTTTCTCCTTGCACAATGGTGCCGAAATCATGCACCTCTTTCTCGAACGTGAAGACCGGAGCATCGCTCGGATCGACAACCACTTCTCCGGTCTCAGCTGTTGCAGGGTTGTTTACAACCTCTGTATCAACCGTGGCCTCTCCTCCATCTGCCGCTTTTTCTCCACCACAACCATAAAAAGCCAACGCTCCTACAAGTACTAATGCAATCTTTTTCATTCTCAATGTTGTTGTTGTTAGACTTCTGTTTCGGCCGCAAAATTAGCAATCAAAACGTATACGGTCTGGCAAAAAAAGTTAAACCGTTGCGCATGCGAGGAGTTTCAATTTCCGATCAAACCCTTACCCATTTTCTTGATCTTCCCTTGCTCTTTCAGATCAAAAAGCAATTTATCCAGAATACCATTGATGAATACCTTACTCTTGGGCGTGCTGTACTCCTTGGCGATTTCAATGTACTCGTTCATCGTGACCTTGGTAGGAACAGAACTGATATTGATGAACTCACTCACTGCCAATTTCATGAGAAGGATATCGGTAGATGCAATTCTGTCCAAGTCCCAATTCACCAGCTTCTCCTCTATCATCTTCTGGTAAACCAGATTGTTGGTTGCGGTCTTTCTGAAAAGATCCCGAACAAAAGCCCTGTCTTCTTCCTCATCCTTGTACATGGATGGAAGTGGCCCACCGAATTCCACGTCCTTCTTGAAGTCTGAAATGGTGCGCACGACCATTTCGCTCACCTGTTCAAAATCGTTGACCCAAAGCATGCTCTTCTCCTCAAATATGCTCTGAAGATGCTCGTTTGGAAGGATGAAGTCCTCATAAAGCCTATAAATGATCCTACGCTCGTCCTTATACGTGGGCGCTTCGCCATTCATATATTCCTGATACGCCTCCGATTCTTTGAAGGCCGTGAATATCCTGCGTATGAGCTCGATGTGCTCGGACCAGTTGATCTTGCGGGCAGCAATATGACGGCTCAACTGTGGGTGGTCTTCCAATTGGACCAATACCCTGTTCTCGATGAAACGCAGGTTGGGATTGAGGTCTTCCGCTGTAGGCATGCGCTTGGCCTTGCCGTCTTCTATCTGCTGCTTGGCAAACGAATGCATCTCTACCAACAATGAAAGCTGATGAATGTAAAGATCATAGATCCGCTCCAGGCTTTGGTTGAGGAGTTTCTCTCCTACTGCCAATTCTGCGCCCGAGCGCTCGTAGGCGAACAACGCCTGCATCACTTTTACACGTAAGTGCCTTCTACTCAACATTCCAAAAGAACCTTTTATCCAACCTCCTGTTATCCTTCCTACAGTGTCTTGTCCAAACATTGAAGTTTGAACATCAAGACCCTTAAACATTCCTAACTTTGGGCAAAAGTATGGTTATTTTCCACAACAATTTTCGGGGATTTCGGAGCTGAGGAATGCGGGCACTTGCACATCTGAACAAATATTTCTGGCGATACAGGACGCGTTTCTTTCTGGGTATTCTGTTTGTAACGATCAGTAACTTCTATGCCATTGTCCCTCCGAAGATCGTACGGATAACGTTCGACTTTCTGCGCGATGTGAAGCCCATCTTCACCATGATGGAGGGCACGCCCCTGCACGAAATGTATTTCGATGTGCTTATTGGCGCCTTCCTGTTCTTTGGAACGGTGGTGGTGATATCGGCCTTACTGAAAGGTGTGTTCATGTTTCTGATGCGGCAGACCATTGTTGTCATGAGCCGGTTCATTGAATACGACCTGAAGAACGAAATCTATGACCATTATCAGAACCTGTCGCTTGCTTTCTTCAAGCGGAATAACACAGGCGACCTCATGGCGCGGATCACGGAAGACGTGTCGAAAGTGAGAATGTACGTGGGTCCAGCCATTCTCTACGCCATCAACCTTACCGTTCTTTTTGCCTTGGTCATTTACAACATGCTTGAGGTAAGCGTAACGCTGACGGCATACGTACTGATTCCGCTTCCCATTCTATCCTTCACTATTTATCATGTAAGCAGAATGATAAACATCCGTAGCGAAAAGGTGCAACGGCAGTTGAGTCAACTGAGCACTTTTGTGCAGGAAGGATTTTCCGGCATACGTGTATTGAAGGCCTACGCCAAGGAAGAACAATGGGGCGATACCTTCAAGAAGGAAACCGAGAACTACAAGGAAACCTCGTTGGAACTGGTGCAGATCAATGCCGTGTTCTTTCCTACGATGCTAACCCTGATCGGACTCAGCACGGTGCTGACGGTCTATATCGGGGGTAAGCAGGCCATGGCCGGCATCATCACAACGGGTAACATTGCCGAGTTCATCATATACATCAACATGCTGACCTGGCCTGTAGCAGCCATCGGTTGGATCACGAGCATCATTCAGCGTGCTGCGGCATCCCAGCAGCGCATCAATGAGTTCCTGGAAACAAAACCTGAAATCCAGAACGCGAATCACGACCCGCTCACCATAGAAGGAAACATCGAGTTCAAGGATGTGAGCTTCATCTACCCTGATAGCGGCACCAAGGCGTTAAAGCATGTCAGTTTCAAGGTGAATGCCGGAGAAAGTCTGGCCATTTTAGGACGCACCGGAAGCGGAAAATCGACCATTGCATCGTTGATAACCAGAACATACGACATAAACGAAGGCTCGCTGCTGTTGGACGGCAAGGAGATTCGGAACCTGAACCTCGATGCCATCCGCTCGAGCATAGGCTATGTTCCACAGGACGTCTTCCTCTTTTCCGATACCATCTCAAACAATATCTCTTTCGGGGTGGATTCTGACGAACACATTGAAAAACGAGTTCATACGGCAGCCAAACAGGCTGACATTTACAACAACATCATCGATTTCCCCTTCGGATTCGAGACCCGGGTAGGCGAACGTGGCATCACCCTTTCAGGCGGACAGAAACAGCGTATTTCCATTGCACGGGCCATTATCCGAGACCCGCAGATCCTCATTTTTGACGACTGCCTTTCTGCCGTTGACACCGAAACGGAAGAGAAGATCCTCACGCACCTGAA
>JBFHEW010000393.1:0-3601 GCA_041583955.1 Bacteroidia bacterium
ATTCAGAACATAGTTCAAGTTCGATTCGATCTGAGGGCCGTCTGCCACACCCGTAGGATACTCGCCAATGAGCAGCGTTTCCTCATCCAGCAACTTCATGTGCATATCGATATGATGAATGCCATCATACGGTAAGGTCGGCATCTTGATGTATCGCTCAATGCCCATGAAATCGGCCATGATCTGATCAACGGCTGCTTCGGAATGATTGGATGTTCCGAAATCGTTGGTCGCATCATTCTCTTCCAGAATGAGTTCAGATGCGAAGCCAGTTCCGAATCCATCCACCATGAAATTACCTCCGGTATTCACCAGATCGTAAGGAGCGGTTATCGTTTGGTAAAGCGGAATTTCCAATAGATCTGCCAACGCAACCGGAATCACATCATCATAAGGCCGCGGACGATTGTAGATCCAATCTACCCAAAGCAAGGAATCCACATCATTGGTGTAAACATTCCACTGTCCGTAATCCCTGAACCAGATACTGTTGGAGGGTTCGTTCACGAAAACAACGTTATTCAGATCGATCCCGTACTGATTCAGGTGACTGATCACCGCGTTCTGATTCTGAGTGACGATGTAAACCGTGCACTCTTCCTTCGCATACCTCACAATGTTCCGCAATACGGAACGCGACCAGCTGCCTTCCCATCTGATGCAAAGCCCATCAATTTCCTCCCATTCTGCTGGTGTCCGAACGGGTGAAGAAGGAGGAGTGGTGATTCCAACGGCCGCGGGCGGTTGGTAGTCCATGTTCTTCTCCGCCTCCGTTAAACCATGAGGCAGGAATTGCGCATACATGGATTGACCAAAAAGCAGAAATGCAATTAGGAAAGCTGGTAGAAGTTTTCTCATTTTGTCTGAAGTCCTTGAGCCAAATTTAGAAACGTAGGGCGGTCTTTCTGTCATGCAACCGCTATTTTCGCGGCAATGAACGTTCTGCTACCCATTGGCTACTTCCCTCCCATCAGCTATTTCGCCTATCTGGTGCAGCATACGGTCATCATTGAAAGACATGAGAATTTCGTGAAACAGTCGTTGCGCAACCGATGCACGATAATGGGAGCCAACGGACCGTTGAATCTTCTCGTTCCCCGAACAAAATCGAATGAGCGACAGACCATTGAAAACGCAGAGATCCATGACGCAAGTGATTGGATAACCACGCATTGGCGAAGTCTGGAGGCGGCCTACCGGAAATCGCCCTATTTCGAGTTTTACGAAGATGAACTCAGGCCCTTTTTCAGCAAGCAGCATACCCATCATTTTCAACTCGGACTGGAATCCATTTCGGCCGTATGCCAATTGCTTGGAATGAATCCCATTTCCACCTTCACCACAGAATACAAAGCAGAATTTGATGGTTTGGACCTGAGGAATGCCTGGAACAAACAGCAATACGCACAGCACAACCCCATCCGCTCCTATCCAAGGTATATTCAGGTATTCAGCGACAGACATGCGTTCGAATCTGACCTGAGCATCCTTGACCTGCTGTTCTGCCAAGGCCCACGGGCGGTTGATCATTTACGGTCCTTACAATTGAACCATTGAAAAAATCCATTCCATTCGTTGATTTCGGTGGCCAAGGCGATGTGATTCACTTGGCACATGCCAACGGTTTTCCTCCGAGAACGTATGCCAAGTTGATTGAGGCCATGACCCCACATTACCGTGTAATAGGTGTAAAGGCGCGACCTCTGTGGGAAGGCACCAAGCCGGAATCGTTGGACACTTGGAGAAAGGCCGCTGACGACCTTATACGTTTTCTTGATGAGCAAGGATTGTCGAACATCATTGGAATGGGCCATTCGTTCGGGGCTGTCTGCACCATCATTGCCGCCAACAAACGACCGGACCTGTTCAAGAAACTTGTTCTCATTGAACCCGTGGTGCTCCCAAACTGGTACTACCTTTTTACACGTCTCACCCCTCATTTTCTAGTAAAAAGGATGAATCCGATCGTGAAGAAAACCTTGGTCAGAAGAGATCGATGGACCAGCCGAGAGGAAGCCTTCAGGCAATTCAGGAAGAACCGATTATTTGCTGGCACGGACGACAACGCGCTTTGGGACTACGTGAATCATGGGGTCACCGAGAACGAAAAAGGAGGTTTCTCCCTTGCCTATTCAAAAGAATGGGAAGCAAGGGTGTACCTCACCATTACCGATCCATGGCAGGAATTGAAGCAACTGAAACAACCGTTCCTGGTCATTCGAGGCGAAACATCCGACACTATTTTCCCGCACGTTTGGGAGAAATTGAAAACCGTTAATCCGGCAGGTCAATTCATCGAATTCAAAGATGCCGGGCACATCGTACCGATAGAGAAACCGACAGAAGTGGCAGAAACCATCAGAATGTACCTGCATTCAAATTGAACCCATAGCGTTCCTGCTGCTTAGCTATATTCGCAAGATCAAACGAACCACATGGACATTGAATTCAACCGAAACGAAGACGTGATGAAACAGCTGATCTCCAAAATGGAGAATCGGTTGGAACAGATCTATCTGGGAGGCGGACAGAAACGCATTGATAAGGAGCACGCAAAAGGCAAAATGACCGCCCGCGAACGCGTAGAAGCGCTCATAGACCCGGGTACAGAGACCATCGAGATCGGTGCTTTTGCCGGCTACGATATGTACGAGGAACAGGGCGGATGCCCCGGAGGTGGTGTGGTCGTAGTGATCGGATATGTGAGCGGCCGACAGTGCATCATTGTGGCAAATGATGCCACCGTAAAGGCAGGTGCGTGGTTCCCGATAACCGGCAAAAAGAACCTACGGGCGCAAGAGATCGCCATGGAGAACCGACTGCCGATCATTTATCTTGTGGATAGTGCAGGGGTTTACCTTCCGATGCAGAACGAGATCTTTGCAGATAAGGAGCATTTCGGACGTATTTTCCGGAACAATGCCAAAATGAGCAGTATGGGAATCCCGCAGATATCGGCCATCATGGGTAGTTGCGTGGCTGGTGGTGCCTACCTCCCCATCATGAGCGATGAAGCGCTTATTGTAGACAAGACCGGAACAATATTCTTGGCGGGTTCCTACCTCGTAAAAGCGGCCATCGGTGAGAATATCGACAACGAAACCCTTGGCGGGGCAGACACGCACTGCGATATCTCGGGCGTAACGGATTACAAGGCAAAAGACGATGCCGATGCCCTGAACACCATCCGCAGTCTGGTGGATAAACTTGGCTCATACGAAAAGGCCGGATTCAGCAGAGCAGAACCGAAAGCTCCGAAGGAAAAACCAGAAGACATCATTGGAATCCTTCCTGAATTGCGTACCAAGGAATACGACATGCGCGACATCATCAACCGATTGGTAGATGAATCCAAAATAGACGAGTACAAAAAGGAATACGGCAAATCGATCATCACCTGCTATGCCAGAATAGATGGCTGGGCCGTAGGTATCGTGGCCAATCAACGCAAGATCGTGAAGAGCGCCAAAGGCGAAATGCAGTTCGGTGGCGTCATCTACTCCGACAGCGCAGACAAGGCTGCACGCTTCATCATGAACTGCAACCAGAAGAAGATCCCGCTGATCTTCCTGCATGACGTAACAGGATTCATGGTAGGCTC
>JBFHEW010000394.1:0-3597 GCA_041583955.1 Bacteroidia bacterium
CGGACATCGGATTGATGGAAAAGGAAATGAACCCACCGAGCCTTTTCGAGTACGTGCTTGCAGACCATATAAAGGCGTCCTACCGAATGCGGCCAAAATTCGCACACAAAGGAACGTTCGGTCATGCCTTGGTCATTGCCGGTTCGTTGGGAATGATGGGGGCGGCCCAGCTCGCTACACTTGCTTGCCTGCGTATGGGAGCAGGTCGTGTAACGGCCCATGTGCCCAAATGTGGAGTTCAGATCATGCAGATCGGGGTGAAAGAAGCCATGTGTTCGGTAGATGCCAATCATGACCATATCATCGATCATCCCAAACTAAGCCCGTTCAATGCCATTGCCGTTGGACCTGGAATAGGAACGGATTTGGATACCGCCAATGTTGTAAGGCGGATCATCGAGGATGCGAGGGTCCCATTGGTGATGGATGCCGATGCACTCAATATCCTAGCTGAAAACAGAACATGGCTTTCTTTTCTGCCTTTTGGAACCATTCTTACTCCACACCCGAAAGAGTTTGAGAGGTTGACAGGTAAAAGCGGTTCTTCGTTGGAGCGGCTGCAGATGCAGATCGATTTCTCCAAGAAGTACGGTGTGATTCTCGTGCTCAAAGGCGCCTACACGTCCATCAGTACACCGTCTGGAAAGGTGTATTTCAACTCAACCGGAAACCCTGCATTGGCAACTGCCGGTAGTGGCGATGTGCTTACCGGTATCATTCTAGGGTTGTTGGCATCCGGATATGACCCGGAAGCTGCCGCCATCATGGGCGTTTATGTTCATGGATGTTCCGGTGATCTCTGTGTCATCAATAAGTCCGAAGAGTCGATCATTGCAAGCGACATCATCGATCAGCTAGGATATGCGTTACTGAATTCGTTCGCTGTTACCTGATGACCAATTTTTCGTTGAAGAGCTCGTCTTTTGAAGAGCCCACAACGATATACATGCCTGGTCTTAGATTGTTGCTGGGGTCAATGGCCGTGATAGGACCAGGACCGCGGTTCAAGATCACCTTTGAATAGGATTGCTTTCCCATCATGTCATACACGATCACCAGTATTTCAGAACCTTCGTATTTGCCAATATCGATACGCACTGGGTCTGAAGTATAGGCAGGGTTAGGGTATAGGCCGGATGTGACCAATACCGGTGCTCCTTCAGAAAAACCTTCTTCGATGGCTGTGGCAATGCTGTAGTTTACCGAGTAACCAAGTTTTTCGAGTACGCGCACCTCATCTTCGTGCAGCAGTTTGAATGCTTCTCCTTTCGATAGCGAAGGGTGCATCACGTATTCGCCATGCTCTGTTCGGCCATTGTCGAAGTGATCCAGACTTGAACCGTTGAAGGGGTCGGGAGAGAACACCGGTGCGAACTGACCAGGGTAGAGTTCAAACCATACCTGATTGTTCGTCAAAGTGGCTGCATCGGGTGTTAGGACCATGGCGCTGGAACCACTTCCGCTTTCCGTGAACAGAACGTCCTTGTTGTAATCCGTAAGGAACTCGTCAAACGAAGTGAAGACGTTTGCAGCTGCTGCAGAGTGTCCGTTTTCGTTCGCGTAGCTCGAAAAGCCCAATACATGCAGGATCTCGTGCAGCGCAATGGTGTAAAAATCGAACTCTTGACCACTGGGGAATGCCCCATGATCGTAGTTATAGTTGAGATTCGAATGGAAGTTGAACTGTAGGTATCCGTCAGGATACGCATCGTAAGGGTCGTTGCCAGAAGCAATGTGGGCTTTGGTGAAAGGTGAATTGAAGCCTTTGGAACCGAAATAATAGGCTGCAGAAAAGGCGAACGGATTGGAAGTAGGGTTTCCTGCAAACGATTCCCTAACTTCGATATCAGCTTCGCCATCATCTTCCATCAAAGAGGCGTAATAGGAAAATGCTGCTTCCAGTACAGCCCTTCGTTGCGCACCCAAGGTAGGATGGTCGAAACCCTGTCCTGTAGCGTTCACCTGATCCAGATACGTAAGGTTGAAGGTCGGTCCGTTGCCGCTTCTCATGTCACTTGCGTTGGCAGATCTTGTGACCGTTTGCGACCAGCCATTTTCCGTTCTCTCTTCAGCGGTCATCCTGAATACCGGGTGTGCTGTCATTACATTCCCGTTGGCATCGGTAGGTGTTTCGATACCATCTATTTCGCGAAGAAAGATGGCTCCATCCGTGGCATGAGGCTCGTCAAACATCACGTCCTGTGCAAACGTGCTGCCAGAGACGAAAAGAGTGAAGATGATGAATGTGATAAAACGTAGCATGAACCGAACTATAGTAGGTCATACTTGATATTTTAAGTTTTAGATACATCTTTTAGACTGAAAACACGTCTGTCGGGATGAACTGTTGAGAATGACGGATGAATCGGTAAACGACCGATTAGAGGTCTTCTACGGGGCCTTTTCCTTCACGGATAACCTCTACGTTTCCGTCTGCACAGTTCAGAACGGTAGAGCCTTCGAAGCCACCGTAGCCGCCATCAATGACCATATCGACCAAATTTTCAAACTTTTCATGAATGAGCGAAGGATCGGTGATATATTCAACCATGTCGTTCTCATCATGAACAGAAGCGGTCATTATCGGATTGCCGAGTTCGGCTACAATCGCCAATGGGATATTGTTTGCAGGAACCCGGATGCCGACCGTTCGCTTGTTGCTCTGAAATAGTTTGGGAACCTTATTGGTGGCGTTCAATATGAATGTGTAAGGTCCTGGAAGCAATCGTTTCATCAACTTGAACGTTGAATTGTCGATCTGCGAACAGAATTCGGTGATGTGACTCAGGTCTGAACAGATGAAGGAGAACTGCGCCTTATCCGGCTTAATGTTCCGTATCTGGCAGATGCGCTCAACAGCCTTTCTGTTGTTGATGTCGCAGCCAATGCCGTATACCGTATCGGTAGGGTAGATGATGACTCCGCCCCGCTTCAGACAATCCACCACCTCCCGAATTGCCTTCGGGTTCGGATTCTCTTCATAGATTCGGATCAGCATGGTGGTTCCTATTTGTTGGCTTCAAAATCGGCCAGGAATTTGGCAAGGCCGATATCGGTAAGTGGGTGGTTGAGCAAACCTAGGATGGCACTCAATGGGCAAGTGGCAACATCAGCACCTTCTTCTGCACATTTCACAATATGCATGGTGTGTCTGATGCTGGCCGCAAGTATCTGCGTGTCAAACATGTAATTGTCATAGATCAATCTGATCTGCGAGATCAGTTCCATTCCATCCTGCGAGTTATCGTCCAATCTACCAAGGAAAGGAGAAACATACGTGGCTCCTGCTTTGGCTGCAAGCAACGCCTGTCCAGCACTGAACACGAGAGTACAATTGGTGCGTATCCCTTTATCTGAAAAATACTTGATGGCCTTTATTCCGTCCTTTATCATAGGAACCTTCACCACGATCTGCGGATGAAGTTTTGCCAGCGCTTCACCTTCCTTCACCATTCCGGCAAAATCGGTAGATATCACTTCTGCGCTTACGTCTCCATCCACAATATTGCAAATGTCAATGTAGTGCTGTTTCACCCGTGCTTCGCCATGGATACCTTCTTTCGCCATAAGCGATGGGTTGGTGGTAACGCCATCCAG
>JBFHEW010000395.1:0-3593 GCA_041583955.1 Bacteroidia bacterium
AGGCCAAGAGGCCGACTCTCTCAGAGATTGGCTTGCAAGTAATACCGAAGCTGAAAAGGTGAAAGCCGTTACCGGTATCTACGACCGACTTGGCATTCGAAAACTTGCCGAAGAAAAGATGTGGGATTTTTACAATAAGGGCGTTTCGAGTTTGGATCAGGTACAGGGAGATGCCCAATGGATCGCTGTCCTCCGCTCTTTCTCCGAAAACCTCATGCACCGGGAATCTTGACCGGATCACTAAGGATTCTGACCTTGCCAGATGGAAAACCTTCCGCTTTCTCCACAGGATTTTGACCGTTACGAGCGCAGCGTAGCCCTTCTTCAGGATGTGGTGGCACAGATCAATAAGGATTTTCGTTTACAAGGTTTTGATGTGGAATTTTCAGGTGCCGGAGAAACCGCCTACCGCGAACTGTCGGACCAATTGGCGCCCGTTATCGAATACATGCTCGAGAACCAGACCGATACCTTCTGGAACCTGATCTACGGCATCGACCTCAATGAAAATAAAGTGAAGCAGATCCTGTTCGGAAAAGAAGAAGTTGAAAACGCCATTGGCCAACTCACCGACCTCATCCTGAAACGAGAATTGCAGAAGGTGGTGATACGGCATTTTTATTCGGGCAAACAATTGCCTTGAAAATTGTGTTTCTAGCTTGTTTTGTGCACTTAACGCGCAGCGATAATCGTATCTTTGCCGAAATTTAACACACAGAGACCATTCTCCCATAATGGATAAGTTCTCATATCTCTCAAACATGGATGTTTCCACGGTGGAACATCTCTATCAATCTTACAAATCAGACCCCAATTCCGTAGCTGAGGACTGGCAACAGTTTTTCGCTGGTTTCGACTTTGCCCAGGAGCTCTACGATCAGGACGATGTGGAGTTCGGTATTCCGGCCAACGTCAAAAAGGAATTTGACGTCATCAACCTGATTGACGGATACCGCAAAAGCGGTCACCTCTTCACCAAGACCAATCCTGTACGGGAAAGGAGAAAATACACGCCAACGCTCGCCAAGGAGAACTTTGAACTGAGCGATGCTGACCTTGACACGACATTCCGTGCAGGTACCATGATAGGTATCGGTCCGGCAACGTTGCGCCAGATCATCGATCATTTGGAAGCCACCTACTGCCAAAGCATTGGGGTTGAATACATGTACATCCGTAGGCCCGAGGTGCTGGAGTGGATGCAGAAAATGCTCGAATCGAACAGGAATCAACCTGATTTTACGCTTGAGGAGAAGAAGCAGGTGCTGAAAAAATTGAGTCAGGCCGTGCTTTTCGAGGAGTTCCTTGGCAAGAAATTCACCGGTCAGAAACGCTTCTCATTGGAAGGTGCCGAATCGCTGATACCGGCATTGGACATGGTGGTGGAAGAAGGAGCCGCCTTAGGAATACAGGAGTTTGTGATCGGTATGGCGCATCGCGGACGTTTGAACGTTCTGGCCAATATCCTGAACAAGACCTACAAAGAGATCTTCTCCGAATTTGAAGGGAAAGATTATGAGGATGCAGACATTGAGGGCGATGTGAAATATCACATGGGTTACACGTCTTACATGACATGCGACAATGGCATTGACGTGAAGATGAATCTATGCCCCAACCCTTCACACCTTGAGGCCGTTGACCCAGTGGTTGAAGGCATTTCCCGTGCTAAGATCGACCGTAAATTCAAGGGAGACGACAGCAAACTGTGCCCGATTCTGATTCATGGAGATGCGGCCATTGCTGGGCAAGGTGTTGTCTATGAGATTGTTCAGATGGCAAAATTGGATGGCTACAAAACGGGCGGAACCATTCATATCGTCATCAATAACCAGGTCGGATTCACCACCAACTATACCGATGGCCGCTCGAGCATCTATTGCACGGACGTGGCCAAAGTGACGCTTTCGCCCGTTTTCCACGTGAACGGTGACGATGCAGAGGCCGTGGCACATACCATGCGCATGGCGATGAAATTCCGCCAGACGTTCAAAGGCGATGTGTTCGTTGACCTGCTTTGCTACCGTAAATACGGCCATAACGAAGGAGATGAGCCGCGTTTCACACAACCGAACCTTTACGACATCATTGCCAAGCACCCGAATCCACTTGCGATCTATGCCAACAAGCTCACTTCTTCTGGAGTGGTAGGTGCCGATCTGGTCAAGTCCATGGAGCAGGAGTTCAGCGATATGCTGCAGGAACGTCTGATAGAGGCGAAAGAGATACAGAAGGCAACGGTTACGCAGTTTCTGGAAGACACCTGGAAAGGTTATCGATTTGCAAAGAAGGAGGATTTCGAAACTTCACCGGAAACGGGTGTTAACGAAGCCGAACTGAAAAGCATTGCCAAGGTGCTTACCACCATTCCGAAAGAGATAAAGGTATTCCGCAAAATGCAGAAGATCCTCAAAGACCGCGAAGCCATGGTCTTTGAAACCGATCAACTCGATTGGGGTATGGCTGAGCTCTTGGCTTACGGTTCGTTGCTGAAAGAAGGTCATGAGGTGCGCATATCCGGACAGGATGTGGAACGAGGCACGTTCTCACACCGTCATGCCGTATTGAAACTGGAAGATTCTGGTGCAGAATACGTTCCGCTCGACCATTTGAGCGAAGACCAAGGAACGTTCAACATCTTCAATTCGCTCCTTTCTGAATACGCAGTACTCGGTTTCGATTATGGGTATGCCTTCGGATGCCCGAATTGCCTGCCCATTTGGGAAGCACAGTTCGGAGACTTCAACAACGGTGCTCAGATCATCATCGATCAGTTCATTTCGTCAGCTGAGGAGAAGTGGAAAGGAATGAACGGCATTGTGATGCTGCTCCCTCACGGATATGAAGGAATGGGTGCCGAGCACAGCAGCGCACGCATGGAGCGTTTCCTTCAGCTATGCGCAGACGATAACATGCAGATGGTGAATTGCACCACTCCGGCCAACTTCTTCCACGTGCTGAGACGACAGATGAAGCGCGAATTCAGAAAGCCATTGGTGGTATTCACTCCGAAAAGCCTATTGCGCCATCCGCGTTGCGTGTCATCGCTCAAAGAACTGGCAACAGGAAGCTTCAAGGAAGTGATCGATGACGAAACAGCGAACCCGAAAAAGGTGGAGCGTGTGCTTCTATGCAGCGGAAAAGTGTATTACGACCTACTGGAGAAGAAAGAAGAACTCAACGCAGAGGAAGTGGCCATTGTGAGATTGGAGCAATTGGATCCGTTGCCACGTACGCAGATCGCTGCGCTGCAAAAGAAATACGCCAAGGCCAAGTGGGTCTGGGTTCAGGAAGAACCGGCCAACATGGGCGCATGGTCTCACCTGCTCCGCAAACTTCGTCAAGTTCAGTTGGAACTGGTTTCAAGGCCATCATCCGGAGCGCCTGCCACAGGATCAGGACAGCGCCATCGTACCGAACAAGCAAAATTGATCAACCAAGCGTTTGCCGACATTGCAGTGAACGCCTAAACAGAACATAAGATTACACGGCATGCCTATAGTAGAAATTAAAGTACCGAGTCCGGGAGAGTCGATAACAGAAGTGGAAATAGCTTCTTTCCTGAAGCAGGATGGCGATTACGTATTCCTTGA
>JBFHEW010000396.1:0-3585 GCA_041583955.1 Bacteroidia bacterium
AAACGAAAACGATGTAAAAAGGTGTCTTTTTCAGCTTCTCGTTGTGCTCCAATTCCTGCAACGTGGCAATGGCCTTCTCCATATCCACCTTCGAGTAATTGATGACCAAGGAATTGTAGTAGAAGAAAAGGAAGCGGTCGTAATGCAGACGGTCAAACTCATCCATTGCCACCTTCAGTTTCTCGGCCCATTGCAGCGATTCCTCCAACTTATCGTTCTTGAAAAGCGCGTTCACCATATAGGTCAGCATCTGCAACTTGGTCTGATGATTTGACCTGTTGAAGAGTTTTTCCTGCTCAAATTCGGCATAGGTCACCCGCAGGTAATCCTCCAAGTTGGGATAATCGTGCTGCTGCAACAGGATCTGGCTTACCGCCTGATAGATCTTGAACCTCAGAGCAGAACTTCCCTTCAGCTCCGTGCTATCCGACAACCGTTGAACCGTTTCCTGAAGCATATCAACAATCGGATTATCGACAGGTGAAAAGTTCTGGGTGATCTTCAACCTGTACTTCACCGTGGCCAGAATATCATCGATCTGCCGGATAGACTTCAACCTCGACTCGTTTTCCTGCCGCTTGAGTATGTAAGTTTCGGGGTTGATGCTGATCATTTCCTGCGAAAGACGGATGAACTCGGTATAGATAAGATCGAGCAACTCGAGGTTCTCCAGCCTGAGGGCACGTTTCTCTGCCTTGCCCAGAAAATGCTCTGCCAACGAAAAAAGATTCTGCGCTATGTAATGCCGCGCCAGGTTGTACAGATTGATGGCCTGCGCCACATCCTCATCCTCAAAATGCTGCACCATCAGGCTTTTGCTCAATTCAGACTTCAGTCTGTTCTTGAGCCGGTAGTACGCATTCCTATTCCCTTCCGGATAAAGTTGCGTGCAGGCAGCATCCTCGTCAAACTGATCGCGTTCTTTGCGTATAAGATCAAACAGTTCGATGTCCTTTCGGGGCTGGTTGGTGGCAATGCGGGAAGAATAGATCTTGTAAAATCGGATCTCCTCTTTATTGAGCCCCAGAATCATTTGATTGAGCGTATCCATTTTGAGCGCGTAAGAAATATTGAAATTACAAAAGCATATGTACAATCATCAGCCTACATTTGAATAAATGATGTTGGAAATGAAGCGTATTCTGAAAACCGTTGCTCTAGTGCTTAGCGTTTGCCTCGTATCACACCAGGCACGATCGCAGACCTACGAATTGCAGATAGATAGCATCGCTGGCATTCCTGACACCGTGTTCAACGGACAGGAGGTCACGTTTTTCATGGTCGTGTCCATGAATACACCGCTGTTCTATCAAGGCGATATGTTCATTGAACTGGAATATGGAGGCCAGTTCTATACGGCCGATTCGAGCATGACGGCCAACAACTTCATTGGCCCGAACTCACCCAATACCATTCAAGCATCATACATCTTCACCACAGACAACGACCTTAGTATTGGAGACAACGTGGTGGTAGTTTGGCCCCGTTTGGGCGATGGAACATCTCCTCCGCAGGTGGTGCTTAACCCGTATGAGACCATCGTAACGCTGTTAGAACCGAATGGAATAAGCGACAACCCGAAAAAAGACCGGAAGCCGCTATTTTACCCGAATCCAGCCAATACGACCATCGGCTTCTTTCAGGATCAGGTGCTTGACGCAAACCGAATAGAGGTACATGATGCGTTTGGCAGGACTGTTATCAGTTCCGGGCCAGCCTCGCAGTTGAACGTATCGCAACTACCTGTAGGCATGTATTCCGTGTCCATTGTTCTTAAGAATGGAACACCACACACTGAGCGTCTGGTCATTTTCCATTGATCTACCCGCTTTAGGTTGAGGAAGGGCAAAGCCGATCGCTTAGCTTTGCACCAAAATTCGTTAATGGCCTTTCAGAAATACTGCAACAGCCTGACCGGCTACAGTCGTTTTCGCACCCGCGAAGTAAAAGTGGGAAACATCGGCATTGGTGGCCAGAACCCTATTCGGGTACAATCCATGACCACCACAGACACAATGGACACCGAGGCCACTGTGGCCCAAAGCATCCGCATGATAGAAGCCGGTTGCGAACTGGTAAGAATAACCGCGCCCAGCATTAAGGAGGCGCAGAATCTGGCCAACATAAAAGCCGAACTGCGCAAACGTGGGTACGACACCCCCATCTGTGCCGACATTCACTTTACTCCGAATGCGGCCGAAGTAGCTGCCACCATTGTTGAGAAGGTACGTGTAAACCCGGGCAACTATGCTGACAAGAAGAAATTCGAGACGATAGAGTATACGGATGAGTCGTATGCGAACGAATTGGCCCGGATCCGTGAGCGCTTCATTCCACTTATAGAAATCTGCAAGAAGCATGGTACTGCCATGCGCATCGGCACCAATCACGGTTCGCTATCTGACCGCATTCTGAGCCGTTATGGCGATACGCCTCTCGGAATGGTGGAGTCGGCCATGGAATTCCTGCGCATCTGTCGCGAATTCGATTTCCACAATATTGTGCTTTCCATGAAAGCGAGCAACACCCAAGTAATGGTACAGGCATACCGGCTACTGGTGGCAACCATGATGGAAAACGGGATGGATTACCCCCTACACCTAGGCGTGACAGAGGCCGGAGAAGGCGAAGACGGCCGCATCAAATCTGCCGTTGGCATTGGAACCCTTCTTGAAGATGGCCTTGGAGACACCGTGCGCGTGTCATTGACAGAAGACCCGGAGTTTGAGATTCCGGTGGCGGAAGCGTTGGTTGCCCGTTATGAGCACCGTTCCTCTGCGCCATCGATCAAAGAATACGATGCGTACCCGATCAATCCTTTCCAATTCTTCAAGCGCAATACAACTGCGGTCCTGAACATTGGAGGTGAAAATGTGCCAAGGGTGGTGGCAGACCTTTCCGACAAGGATGTCATCACGCCAGCCAATCTGTTTGCTTTCGGATACAATTATTCCGCCCAACTCGATAAGTGGAACCTGACCGATCTGGCCTGCGATTTCCTGTTCATTGGCAACAAGCAGCTTGATTTTGAGATTCCGGGAACATTGGGCATTGTGCAACATGCTGATGCTTGGAACAGCGGAAAAGAGCGACATTATCCATTGTTCGATGTGCGGGTGTATACGGATGCAACGACCCGTTCGAGCCATTTGAACTTCATTCTGGCAGGAATTGCAGACCTGACAACGGAGCTCACTTCGCGTTTGCAAAACGACCCGACAGCGGTTCTGATGCTACAGACTGCCAGCCAGAATGCGTTGGCCGAACTGCGGAGAGCCATTGCCTTGCTAATGGAAGCCGAGCTGAGTACTCCTGTCATCATCAAGCGTGATTACGCACTGAATGAGAACGAATTCCAGCTTCATTCGGCCACAGACATCGGTGGTTTGCTGGTTGATGGTCTTGGCGATGGTTGCTGGATCACGAATACGAACGTGCCGAATAAGGTATTGAACAGTACAGCCTTCGGTATTCTGCAGGCAGCCCGGGCAAGAACATCGAAGACCGAATACATTTCGTGCCCCAGTTGTGGCAGAACCCTTTTCGACCTGCAGGAAACAACGGCCAAGATCAGGAACCGGACCG
>JBFHEW010000397.1:0-3581 GCA_041583955.1 Bacteroidia bacterium
CTACTCTCGGGCAACGATAAGTTGGTTGACGAATGGAGAAATGAACAAGCCCTGAAGCGCACACAGGAAAGAAGACCTGATTATTTAAGGGATGAATGAAGCTCCTAGGTTTTGAACAATGAACTTTAAACCTTGAACTCGCTTTCTACAAACAATCCAACCTTGATAATTCATCCGATTTTTCTTCAAACTCTCGGCTTGCAACTAAAAACTAATTCTTTACATTTGCGCTCCCAAATTTTGGGACAGATACAATAGAAAGCATGGACGCAATACTGAATCACGTACGAGATACTTACAGCAAAACGCTGGAAAGCCCTGATTTCAAGGCTGGAGATACAATCACTGTTGAATATTTGATCCGTGAGGGTGAGAAGACGCGTCCACAGCGTTTTCAAGGTGTGGTCATTCAGCGAAGCGGTTCTGGAGCCACTGCCACTTTCACCATCCGTAAGATCTCTGGTGGTGTTGGTGTTGAGCGTATCTTCTCAATGAGCAACCCGAACCTTACTTCCATTACTGTGAATAAGCACGGTGTGGTTCGTAGAGCACGTATCTTCTATCTGCGCGACCTTACTGGTAAGAAGGCCCGTATCAAGGAAGCACGAAGAAAATAAAAGCCGAATGGCCAATGCAATAGAAATCCCTTCCGTTTATTCGGGAGGGATTTTTTTTATCCATAAATGCTAAACTCTTCCACATGAAGCTGGACAAAGATTTTTGGAACAACCGTTACGCTGGGAACCAGATCGGCTGGGACCTGGGTAGTCCGAGCACTCCGTTAAAGGAATTCATCGATACGCTTGAAGACAGATCCATTCGGATTCTGATTCCGGGCTGCGGCAATGCGTATGAGGCCGAATATCTTCACCATCGTGGATTCAATAACGTCACTGTGATCGACATTGCTCCGTTGGCGATAGAAGGTTTTAAGAAGCGCGTTCCTGATTTTCCGACCGACCACCTGATTCTGGGGGACTTCTTTGAACATGAAGGTAACTACGACCTGATATTGGAACAGACGTTCTTCTGCGCGCTCGACCCGACATTGCGAGCAGCCTATGCCAAAAAGATGCATGAACTACTGGCACCTAAAGGAAAACTGGCAGGGGTGATGTTCTGCTTCGAACTGACAGAGCAGGGGCCTCCTTTCGGTGGAAGTGCTGAGGAATACGAAGGATATTTCTGCGACCTGTACGAAACGCGTTGCATGGAGCCCTGCACCAATTCCATCAAACCACGGCTAGGACGGGAATTATGGGTGGAACTGATCAAGAAGCGCTAGCACCTCTCATCGTGTAAGTGCTCTTCGTAGCGGAATCCGTAAGGCAACCAGAGAACTACTGTTCTGACACCAACAGACGCACACTGCTTTCTGAATTGAATGTGAGCAACCGCACCACGTACAGTCCTGCCGACAACTCCAGATCGAGTCGGATAAGGTCCGTAGCTGAAACCGGGACCATCTCATACACCAATTGCCCATTTGCATTGAAAACCTCCAGCTTATCGATTTCGGTGGATACATCAAGTTGAATGATGACGTCATCTTGGGTCGGATTGGGGTAAAGTCTGAATGCGGCATTCTTCGCATCTTCTACTCCTGCTGACATGCAGGCCTGCTCAACTTCTGCAACAGAAGAGCAACCGGAAGCATTGGTATGAATGTTCACCAATCCCGATGGGTTGCCATCTAAAAAGCTGCATAAACTGGTAATAGCACATTCACTCAGAGAAGAATTATAGGTGATGTTCAGATTCACAACGCTCGAGAAGTCTGCATTCTCCAGTGCATCTATATTGGACAGGTTATCGTTTCCAGTCAATGAAAACAATGGACCCAATGTCACCAGATTTTCCAACCCTTGAAGTGATTGTAGGTTATTGCATCCCCCAATATTGAACTCTCCCGAAACGCTGGTGAGCGAACCAAGTCCGTTGACATTATCGATGTTCAAGCCGCTAAGTCTCAATCCGCCAACACTGGTTAGGGAACCAAGCGCGGCAATCGAAGATACATGAGGGTCCACTGCTGGGTAATTGAGGAAGAAAGATCCTCCTACAGATGTAAGATTGTTCAAACCTGCAAGACTATCGAGTAGGTCTCCATCCTGAACTAAAAAATCCCCACCAACGGTGGTAAGCCCGTTAAACCCTCTGAAATCGCTGATATTATGACATCCATTCATAGCGAAAGCTCCTAAATACTCCACCATTTCAAGTCCGGTGAAACCTGTAACCGATGGTTCAACCGCAATCTCCAATTCCCCTTCAATACGCTGCAGACTATCTAAACCAGCGAATCCGGTAACATTGAGGTTATTGTTAATAGTGAAGTCTCCACCGATACGTGTTAATTTTCCTAGTCCCGTGAAACTGGTAAGAGAACTGTTGTTGAACAGATAAACATCTCCATTGATAGAATCCAAGTTGTCGAAACCTGTAAAATCAGATAGATTGGTCTGATCCTCCATATTGAAACCACCACCGATACCGGTGAGAACGTCCAACCCGTTGAGATTTGTGATGTCTGTCGGATAACCGTTTCCAATGGTCACATCTCCTTCTATGAATATGCAACCCGGATAGTTGGTTTGAAAATTATCGACCAATGCTTGGCTTGAGAAATTTATCCCTTGTGGCAAACACGTTTGGGCCATGGTCGCTTGACCGATCAGGCCGAGAATAAAAATAAGTGAAACTGTACGCATAACTCCCTGTTAAATGACTGGACGAATCTTCGTGAATCATCCTCATTTGCAATGTTAAATGCTCAGATCCATATCCTGAATGATGCTCGTCCTGATACTGAATGATAATTATCAAATAAGGTCAATAACGATCCAAGGAGCCCGCAATGTGCATCTCAGAAATGATGAGAAACATGAATCATCACCTATTGAGTAGAACACCCGCAGAAGCGAGATTCTATGGGCTGTGTGACGAACAGGTGCTCTATGTAGTGCACGCGCTAAAACTACTTCCTGCTTGAGGAAAAGAACTGCGTGTCAGAATAAACTCTGATGGAATGTTGCTGTATCGGTTATGGGAATATCGTCATTGAACGTAGTACCCACTTACTTTCCACTCACCATTCTCTTTCAGTGGGGTGAGACTCTCCATGGCTTCCTTCTTGTTTTCAAATTCCGTTGTGAATTGAATGATGACGTACTCACCATCGGGCGCGCCTGGAATCTCTGTCAGATAACGTGGAGCGATGAGCTTGCGGGAAACTGTTTTTCCTAATGGTGTTCGGGCAGCCTCTACACTTTTCTTCCAATCTGATTTGGCCACATTGTCTTGAAAGAGTTTCGCGGCAGCGTCCCAGCTAGGCCCGTACTTTCCGGCATCAACAAGTTTGAGCCAGCTTTCAACCGCTTCCAATGCAGCCTGCTTGTCTGCATCATGGTTTTGCGCTGTGCCGTCTTGGGCCATTACGGCAAACGGCATGGCTACCAACAGAATGAAAGGCAGTAAAAAGTTGTTTATCGTTCTTTTCATGCCCATGAAGCTACAAATTATTGCTTTTCGATCTTCTTGTAACTGGCCACGATCCCTCTGATAAGTGCCGAACTGAATCC
>JBFHEW010000398.1:0-3569 GCA_041583955.1 Bacteroidia bacterium
CACTGTTCATGGTCAATGCGCGCGAGATGGGATTCATCAGTGCCCAAGTGAAGTACCTCGAATTACTAGCTACCAACCAGACAGCCATACTTGGGGCAGAATACGCGCTCGGAACCCTGTACGTGGAATAGGCGTCTTTCTCGGCTTTCATTTCTTGAATACAAAATGAAGGAGCCTTCTTGCCGGGTCTGATCCTTCACGCGCAGTTCTGGGCTAGAACCTTTTGTTGATAGCATTGTTTATGATATTGATAGTATTGCTATTATCAACTAAATTGGTACTCATGAAAAAGATACCCACACTCATCGCGTTGTTTCTGGTAGCTTTCTTGCTTGTACCCGGCCGTGCCAGCGCTCAAGAGATATTCTCTTCCAGAGCTGAGGCCTTGCAGCTTATAAATGACGGAGATAGACTGATGTCGCTTGCCAATTGGCAAGATGCTCTGTTTGCTTACGATGCAGCCGTTACCATGGATCCGACCTTCGCAACTGCCTACATGAAAAAGGCCAATCTTCTGGCCAAGATAGGTCGGCAGCAGGAGGCCATGAAACTCTACGATAAGGCCATTCAGCTAAACCCGTATTCGGAGTATGTATATGATACCCGTGCCAAACTCAAAATGTTGGCAATGGATTATGAAGGGGCGCTCAGCGATCTTGAACAGGCCATTGCCATCGACCCTGATAATGAGACCATCAAGGATCATAAGATAGATGACCTGATTGCACTGAAAGCGTACCAGAAGGCCATTGATGAGATCGATACGCTCATCTCGTCAGAGCGGGACATCATGTACGAATTGGAGCGAAAGGCCTTGGTTCAGCTCTTGATGGACTCTGTAGATGCCTGTAGGCAGACTGCAACTGCCATTCTGGCCATCAACGAAAACTCCGCCATGGCCTACGACCTGCTAGGCATGCTCAGTCTCAAGCAGGAAGACTATCCCATGGCACTTCATTACCTCACAAAAGCCATAGAGATCGATCCGGAGTTTGCTTTGGCATACTACAATAGAGGCGTTGCGTTCAGATTTCTCGGAAACAACGATGCCGCCATGAACGACCTCGACAAGGCCATTGAAATACGGCAGAGCATTGCACAGTTCTACTTTACAAGGGCGCTCACATCCAAACAGCAGGGCGATCTGGACAAGGCGTTGGCAGATTACGATAAGGCGTTGCTGCTCAACGATAACTTCAATGCGGCCTTTTACAATAGGGCATACACGCTCAAGTTGCTGGGCGAATACTCCAATTCCATCAAAACCGTTGATGAGTTCCTTTTTACCGAACCCGACAGTCCTCGGGCTTGGAACCTGAAAGGGAACGCGCACACATTACAGAGCGATTATCTCAAAGCATTGGACAGCTACACCAGAGCCATCAATGCCAATCCCGATTATGCTGAGGCTTATTACAACCGGGGGCTGGTAAACCTGATGAGCAACAAATACGCTGCGGGTTGCAGCGACCTCAGGGAAGCGCAGCGGCTGGGCTATGAACGGGCCGACCTGAAGATAAAAGCGTTCTGTACCCTCTGATCCAAACGACAATCCATGCGAGCAGTCATCATCATAACGTTCTTACTCTTTCAGATGAGTGCTGCGTATGCACAATCAGACTCAACCACCGTGCTGTTCACTTCGCTGAAAACCGCGTTGATGGATCCGTTGGCCGTTTATCGGTTGCAGTTGTCAGACCCGAAGGAGGTTGCTCAACTCAGCGAACTCAGCGGCCTTGTCAATCTGGAGTATCTCAGTCTCAATGGAAGCGGTCTCACCGATTTCCCCAAACAACTGCTTCTGCTCGAAAACCTGCGCGTGTTGGATCTCAGCGGCAATAGTTTCAGTCAGCTGCCTGAAGAATTCTTCCAATTGAAACGATTGGAGGAACTTTACTTGAACCGCGATTCAGAATTGGACCTGAATCAGGTATTCTCCGTACTTCAGCGGCTTCCAGGGCTGCGCGTGCTTCAGCTCAACGACATGGTTATCGGGTCGCTTCCGGAAGGAATAAGCAAGCTGAGCGGGCTGCGCGAACTTTCGCTTCGGAATGATTCTCTATTGAAGTTGCCCGAAAGCATAGCAGGTCTTACATCGTTGGAGTTATTGGACATTGGCGGAAACGCACTTACCGAACTCCCACAATCCATCGTGAAATTAAAAAGGTTGGAGGTTCTTTTTCTTGATAATGACAATCGACTTGATTTCAAGAGCGCATTCCTTCTGCTGGGACAACTACCTGGCCTGAAAGTGTTGCATCTTGAAGGAAATGCCTTGGCCCGCTTGCCAGAGACCATCAACGAGATCCGGTCGCTGGAGAAATTATACCTCAACAGCAACGAACTGTCTCTGGTGGACATCAGAAGGAACAGGATGAAACGCCTGATGTATCTGGATCTTCAAGGTAATACCATACCTGCCGGCACCATGGATCACCTCGAAAGAACCGGTGTCAGGATTCGTTTCTGACGGACCATATCGCCACACATTATTCAAACATCTCAATACATGTTGCTATGATATTTCTGCGGGTGATAAGTAAGAGCGAAGCTAAGATTGAGGAAATAGCCCAACTGCTATTGAGCGAGAAACTGGTTGTAGATGTGAACATCAAACGCGGAATAGAGCGGGCAGAACTCGTGAATGGTGAGTTATGCTTGACGTACATCACGTTGCTTACAGCCAAGACCAAGAGTACCTTGTTCCATGTCATCCATTCGAAGTTGAATGACAAGTATCCGAATCATATGCCCGAGCTATATGCCATTCCTATTGTGGAGATGGACTGGAAACAGGCGGATCAGCTTCGGGCCGAGGTCGGTTCCAAGCCTACCTTCAACAAGCTACGGCAGGCCATAAGGAAGATGAAAAAGCTCTGATCGAGGAAAGAATCGTTCGAACGCCTGCCGATAAAAGGACGTTCAACGTCCGAAAGCCTGCAGCGTGCGGCCATTTCAAGTTCCGATCTGAACCATTTATCCTCATTCTGACACTACTACGTTTGAATCGTTCTACCTTTGCCGCCTTATAGCAAAGAATGAAAAGTATACTTTCCACGTCCATTACCATCTGTCTGTTGTTCCTGAGCATTGCAGCAAGTGCGCAGCAGACCGGAAAAATCAAAGGTTTCGTGTACGATAAGGAGAATGGGGAACCCGTTCTGTTTACGAACGTGGTTGTGAAGGGAACCACCCTCGGAGCAGCTACAGACGTGAACGGATATTACACCATTACCAATGTTCCGCTAGGAGAGCAGACCATTCTGGTCACATACCTCGGCTACGATACGCTTACCACCAAGGTAACCGTGGAGGACGATAGGATCGCTTCGGTGAATCTCTATCTCGAAAAATCATCGGTCAAACTGGGCGAGGTGCAGGTAAGTGCAGATAGACAGGAAGCGCTAACCGAGGTGCGTACGTCTGTTACCAAGCTCACTCCAAAAGAGATGAAGCAGATTCCTACGGTAAGTGGCGAGTCTGACCTTGCGCAGGTGCTGCAGGTTCAGCCCGGTATCATTTTTACAGGCGACCAAGGTGGGCAGCTGTACATCCGAGGTGGCTCGCCC
>JBFHEW010000399.1:0-3566 GCA_041583955.1 Bacteroidia bacterium
ACACCCGCAATCACTTCCCTGTAATAGAACTCTAGCCACACCTCGTACTGCTTACCACGGTCGGCCGTGCTGAAATTGAGTATGTAGTTGATATACTCACGGGAGGTGTTGACAAGCGTAATGCGCTGCGATGTGTTGGAATTCTGTTGCGGCTTGGTGAAAACGATAGTGGAAGCGTCAACGATAGAGACCTTCGAGTCTGCGATCGGAGTTACGGTGTCCATGTTGGCCACTGTCATGGCAGAGGTCATGCCGTTGGGTCGTTTCTTCAGTTTGATCTCATAGTCCCGGTCCGGGTCTATGTTCTTGTCCAGTTTGTAAAGCCGCTGCATAGGACCGAAGAAATCAATAACATCATCATCCGGATTCCCAGTGTCCTTGTTGGCAATCATCACGGTATCCAAACTCCAACGGTTCGTAACAGTAGACCCATTATACTCGGTTATCTCAACGAAGATGTCGTTGTACCGGAAATAGGATGAGTCGGGTTCCAGCGCCATGACGAAGGCAGATTCTTCTCCCAAAAATGCCTTTTGAATTCGGAAAAGATGGCCATCGCCCCCTACATTCGGGTTATCATTCGGGTCTAGAAGTCCATAGATCAGGGCTTTTTCCTCATATTCACCAGTCAGTTTGAAGTCTGACTCGCAAGAAGAAAATATGGTTAGCAATGCAACTAACCCGATAGCGTAACGTAGCATACAATATTATTTGAAGTGCAAAGATAACAGGCCAAAAAGAAGACATGACCCAACCATCCCGTTTAAACCAAAGGAATGACCGAATTATTACACTTCTGAACTGCATTTGTTCAGGAATGTTATTTGCGATTGTTCTGATGGCACCTCTTTATACCGTAGGACAGACCCCTATTTCGCTCGAATTCAACGAGATTCTGCTTCGTGAGGAGTTTTCGTCACAGAACGAGAACTGGCCATACCTCACCACCATGGAAAATCTGTACGTGCCTGATAAGGATGAATATTTCATGCACAGGAGACACAAATCGACCCCGTATGCCATTCTAACAGATTGGAAGAACAACCTTTCCACCTTCAACATACTTACCACATTGAAGTTAGGTCCTACTGAAACCGCAGATCAGACGGCAGGTGTCATTTTTCTTGTGCAGCCAGATGGTAAAGGAGCTGTTGTGTTCGAATTCAACAAATTCAAACAGTACCGCATCAAGCAATTGGTAGGTGCCTACTACAAGTATATTTCCGGAGATAACGAAAGTGGCGGATGGGTAAAATCTTCTGCCTTGGCTGCCAAGAACGATTATAACGAGATTGACATCCGTGTGCAACTGCCTCAAATTGACATCTACGTCAACAAGAAATTCCTTCAATCATTCGATCTCATGGACTACAAGCCCGGTGGCATGGGATTCCTGATAGGACCTGACACAAAGGCAAAGTCAGACTACTTCTATGTTTACTCCACAGAAGAGGCGGCTGTTGAAGCAGAACTGGAAACAAAGAAATTGGACGAGAGTAAATCGGCCGTAGCACAACTGGCAAAGGTGCGTTACGAATTGGAGCAGGAAAAGAGGTCGTTGAAAGAATGCCAGATGGAACGTCAGCAGGCCGTAAGCGTGCTCGAAGAGGAAATGGCCGGTCTCAGGCAAAGCAACGAACGCTTGGCGCTTCAGAACCGTCAGCTACAGGAATTCAAGAATAACGTTATCGTTGAGGTGGATGAAGATGTATTCCTGACCCTTGCCGAGAATCTGAAAGCCGAGATCATCAAGAACAGTAAACTGGAATCGCAGGTTCAAGTGTATAAGGATTCGCTCAAATACACCCACGAGAAATACAATAAGCTGAAACTGGCGTTGCTCGACAAGGCCATTGACAAGGCCGCAAAGGAAAAGGTACTGCGAGACCAGAAGGAAGCAAACGAAACAAAGAAGGAAATAGAGGCCGAATTGAAGGATAAGAAAATGAATGCTGAGCAGGAAGAATGGGAGCTGAAGCATCAGAACCAGGCTGCGAAATTGGACACTTCACTGCTTAACGAGCTCAAAGATGAATCGAAAAAAGAAGCAATAGCACCTATTTCTGCTCCAGAAGTTTCCGAACCCGAGATAGAAGCGCGACCTTTGCCGGCAAAAGTGCGCAGCGCACAGAAAAAACAGGACTGATGTCAGTACACCGCTCGGTGAAGAAGATCACCACCCATGTGCTTCAGGAAATGAAGCGAAATGGCGAAAAGATCGCCATGCTTACGGCATACGATTTCACAATGGCCAGAATTCTGGACCAGGCCGGAATAGACATTCTACTCGTAGGCGATTCTGCCTCGAACGTAATGGCCGGGCACGAAACCACCTTGCCGATCACCCTCAACGAAATGATCTACCATGCTTCGGGCGTTGTGCGGGCGGTGGAAAGATGTCTTGTTGTGGTGGATATGCCCTTTGGATCCTATCAAGGAAACTCAAGAGAGGCCCTCAACTCTGCCATCCGCATCATGAAAGAATCGGGCGGACATTCGATAAAGATGGAAGGCGGTAGAGAGATCGTGGAATCGATAGAACGTATTCTGACCGCTGGAATTCCTGTAATGGGCCACCTTGGTCTCACTCCTCAAAGCATCTATAAGTTCGGAACATACACCGTGCGTGCCAAAGAAGAGGAAGAGGCAAAACGACTCATAGAGGACGCGAAGATCCTTGAAGATGCCGGTTGCTTTGCCATTGTGCTTGAGAAAGTGCCGGCAAAACTTGCAGCGCAGGTTGCTTCGGAGGTGCAGATACCGATCATCGGCATCGGTGCCGGCAACGGAGTAGATGGTCAGGTGTTGGTAACGCACGACATGCTCGGAATGAATCAGGAATTCAGTCCAAGGTTCCTGAGGCGTTATTTGAACTTGGCCGAAGACATGACCATGGCCGTGAAATCGTATGTTTCGGATGTTCGGAACAAGGATTTCCCGAACGATTCAGAACAGTACTAGACTTTCATGGGAACAAAATCAATCGAAATCCTTTTTGAAGACAATCATCTCATTGCCGTGAATAAGCCTGCCGGGCTTCTGGTGCAAGGAGATAAGACAGGCGATGAATCGCTGGCCGACCTTATAAAAGCGTACATCAAGGAAACCAAAGACAAGCCGGGTGATGTCTATCTCGGAATCATTCACCGATTGGACCGTCCGGTAAGTGGCGTTGTTCTTTTTGCCAAAACATCAAAAGCGCTCGTAAGGATGAACAAGATGTTTGCTGAGCGCGAAACGAAAAAGGTGTATTGGGCAGTGGTAACCAAACGCCCACAGGAAGAAAGCGGAAAGCTCGTTCACTGGCTACGGAAAGATCAGGAAAAGAACCGCAGCAAGGCATTCAACAACGAGGCTAAGCACACGAAATACGCAGAACTCAACTACAAGATGCTACGAGGTTCTGACCGCTACACCCTCTTGGAAGTGTATCCGAAAACAGGCCGACATCATCAGATCCGTGTTCAACTTGCCAAGATCGGGTGCTCCATCAAAGGCGACCTCAAGTATGGCGCACCACGCAATAATGAGGACGCATCCATCCATCTACATGCCCGAAGGTTGGA
>JBFHEW010000400.1:0-3564 GCA_041583955.1 Bacteroidia bacterium
CACGAGGATGTGCGTCATTACGAACTGCACACGTTCGACCTGCAGAAAGGAGATACCTTCTACTTCTTCTCGGATGGTGTTTCAGACCAGTTCGGAGGCGAAGACTCCAAGAAATTCGGCTACAAACGGTTGAAGAACCTGCTGCTCGGTATTCACCAGCAACCTATGGATGAGCAGAAACGCCTATTTGAAAAGACCTTGCTCGAATGGATGGGTGAGAACGATCAAATAGACGATTTCCTAATGATCGGTATCCGCGTTTGAGGGTTGCAGTGTCAGCATTTTGCGCTCCACGTAGCCCATGAAATTCTGATAGGCCTCTGTGCGGTCGTCCCACTCAAAACGCTGTTTCAGGAGGTCGATATAGTGCATCATTTCCTTGGTACTGGCCGCATTGTTCAATTTGAGCACAGCATCTCCAAAATCGGATGCATTGCCTTTGAAAAGATTACGGATGATACCGAACTTCTCATTGAGAGGAATACCCGAGCGTAGGTCGGCAAGTGGTTCCTGATTGAACTTACCGGCAAGGATCTTCTTGTCGGCCGTTTTCGAAGCAGGCACCTCCTTGCCGATCATAGGCTCTTTCTTGGCCTTTGGTTTTTCTTCGGCCACGGGTTTTTCCATGACCGGTTCGGGTGCGGCTATCGGTTGCTCAACAGGCTTCGCTGAGGCTTCTGCAACAGGTTTCGGAGCTTCTACCACAGGATCAGGCTCTGTTTGTACCTCAGGCGCCACAACTTTTTCCGTCACCGGTTCGGGTTTTTTCTCTTGCGGTGCCGGCTTTGCCTCAACCACCGGAGCAGGAGCAACAACCTCTTGCGCCACTGCAACCGGTTCTGGTGCCTTTGTGGCTGCCTTCAGACCTGCGCCTTTAACCACATCGTAAAATGCCCTTACCTCCGCCAACAGGGCGTCTTTCGTCAATTCTGAAGGATTCTTTTCCAGTTCATCTACTCGCTCATTCAACTTGATCAACCGGTCCTTTAGTTCACTCATCTGTTATGGTATTTTACGATTCTAGGCTTTAACGCTTTTCTTAGTTTTGTATTGCCGCGGGGCGCATTCAAAAGTAATCATCAAAAGACCCCGACCAAGGGAATGTTCTTAGAGAATTCAAGGAATAGATCAACAAAAAAGGGTTGGATAGAGGTTATCTGTGGTTCCATGTTCTCAGGAAAAACAGAGGAGCTTATCCGCAGACTGAAGCGCGCCCAATTTGCCAAACAGAAGGTCGAGATATTCAAACCCGCCATCGACACGCGATATGACGAAACAGAGGTCGTCTCGCACGATGCGAATGCCATTCACTCCACCCCTGTTCCCAACTCATCCAACATCCTCATATTGGCCGATGACGTGGACGTGGTAGGTATAGACGAGGCACAGTTTTTCGATATGGGGCTGGTGAATGTCTGCAATCAACTGGCCAACAGCGGTATCCGCGTCATCATTGCGGGGCTCGATATGGATTATCAAGGAAAACCTTTCGGACCCATCCCTCACCTGATGGCCTCCGCTGAGTATGTCACAAAGGTGCACGCCATTTGCATGCGTTGTGGCGAGTTGGCCAATCATTCGCATCGGTTTACAGAAGAAGACAGTCTGGTGGCGTTGGGCGAAAAGGACAGCTACGAACCGTTGTGTAGAAGCTGCTTCAAGAAAACCACGGTGCACCACATGAAGGATACGCCATCAACCGGAAAGGCCACATGAACGGTTTGGAGACATTGCGCGGCATAGCATCCGTTCTGGAAGTACCGTGTCCGTTCGAGTTTCAAGACGTTTATATCAAAGAACTGGCCATTGATAGCCGCAAGGTGGTGATGCCCGCCCAATCGTTGTTCTTTGCCATTAAAGGCGATAGGCATGACGGCCATAACTTCATTGACCGCCTCTACGAAAACGGAGTACGCGCCTTTGTTGTGCGTACGGATTTCGTGGCGCCAGAGAAACTGGATGATGCTTTCTTCATCCATGTGGCCGATCCACTCGCTGCATTACAGTCGGTGGCGGCTGCCAAACGTGCGCAGTTCAATTATCCGCTCATTGGCATAACCGGTAGCAACGGCAAGACCATTGTAAAAGAATGGTTGTATCAGCTGCTGAATCAGAGCTACAATATCATCCGAAGCCCGAAGAGTTACAATTCGCAGGTAGGGGTTCCGCTTTCCGTATGGCGAATGAAATCGGGGAACGACCTTGCCATTATTGAGGCCGGTATCTCCATGCCTGGTGAGATGGTGAAATTGGAACGCATTGTGCGTCCCACCATCGGCATATTCACCAATCTGGGGCAAGCGCACGATGAGAATTTTTCGGATGCCAACCAGAAGGCGCGCGAGAAACTCGACCTGTTTCAGAATGTAGATACACTTATCTATTGCAAGGACTACCTCATCATTCAGGAAGAACTGGAGCACTATCCGTTTGCCTCCGCCCCCAAATTCTTTTCGTGGAGTAGGCGCACGGCTGCCGACCTTCAGATAGGGAGAATTGAGAAACGGGACGGCCAGACCGAAATTCAGGGCATCTACCAGCACAACTTCATCCGTATCCGGATACCATTCACGGATGAGGCTTCCATTGAGAATGCGATACACTGCTGGGCCACGCTGCTGCATCTTCAGTTCAACAATGATGAGATCGTGAAACGCATGGCGCAGCTTGTGCCAGTGGCAATGCGGTTGGAACTGAAACAGGGCATCAATAACTGCTCGGTGATCAACGATTCATACAACTCCGATCTGCAGTCCATATCCATCGCGCTCGACTTCCTTTCTCAACAACATCAACACCCCAAGCGCACGCTGATACTTTCCGATATCCTTCAGACCGGGCGCACAGACGAAGAGCTGTATGCCGAGGTAGCGCAACTTGTGCAGGAAAAGAAGGTGGACAGGCTCATCGGTATCGGGAAACGGATTTCCGGACAAGCAAGGCTTTTTAGCGAAACCAGCGAGTTCTTTGCCTCTACCGAAGCGTTCCTGAACGCGTATCATCACGATAAATTCTACAACGAGACCATTCTGCTGAAGGGCGCTCGCAGCTTCGGTTTCGAGGCCATCAGTCGCATCATTCAGCACAAGACGCACCAAACCGTGCTGGAAATAGACCTCGGGGCCATGGTGCATAACCTGAATCTGATCCGCTCCATGCTGAACCCGGGCACCAAACTCATGGCCATGGTGAAGGCCTTTGGATACGGCAGCGGCAGTTTCGAAATCGCAAACGTGCTGCAATTCCATCATGTCGATTATCTGGCAGTGGCCTATGCCGATGAAGGTATCGAGTTACGGAAGGCAGGTATCTCGTTACCCATTATGGTGATAAGTCCGGAGGAGCAGAGTTTCGATGCCATGATACAGTTCGGGTTGGAACCTGAGATATTCAGTATGCGGTCACTGCAAATGCTGGAGAATGCCGTCAGGCGTAAAGGCACGCTCGAAAGTCCGTTGCGGATACACATAAAACTCAACACTGGTATGAACCGGCTTGGGTTTTCGGAACGTGACATCAACCAGTTGGTGGTGCGCATCAAAAACAATCCTCTGCTAAAGGTGG
>JBFHEW010000401.1:0-3558 GCA_041583955.1 Bacteroidia bacterium
CCGGCCAATTTCTGAGAAACATCGAGTATGGCTGTAGGTACAGAGTTCACTTTCACCATCACGGTCTGTTGGGAAACCTTGGCTCCTTTTTCGGCTTTCAGCGTAACGGTGTAGTTTCCTGGAAGCACGAATGCGTGCGCTGGCTCAAGCTCATTGCTACTGGTTCCGTCACCGAAATCCCATGTCATTTTCGCGTTCGTGTCAGACGACTGATTGATGAAGCTGACCTCATCGCCTACGCAAATTGTTTCCATGGTAGGTATGAAACTGGCGATCAACGGTGCTGACTCTGAATTGGATACAGGGCTGTTGCCGGCCGGTATCACCGTTTTCTTTTCTGTTTCAACTACTTCTGACCGATCGACCCGCTTTTCTGCTACGGTCTCATTCTTCCTGTTCTCTGCCATTTTCTGAGCAGTTGACCTGACATCAGTAGGAGGCAATGTTTCCATTCGGGTTGTCTTGGTTGTTGCCTGTTCGGTCACAGCGGTCTTCGACTCTTCAAAGGTCGGTTCCGTTTCTGAATCAGCCGTTTCTTGCGTCAGTTCAGGAATGGATGTAGTGGTTGATTCTATTTGCTGAGTTCCGTTGTCGGTATTGAGGTACCAAATAGTGGCAACCGAGGCCACCAGAACGGTGATCAGCGCAGCAGGCTTCCAACTGAGCGCACTGCTGCCAGTTGCACCACCGGCACTTGGAGGAAGCTGTTTTTCAAACGCTACCCAAGCGTTGGCATCGTAAGGCATCTCGAAATTCTCGAGACTCTCCTTTATTTTCTTGTCTAGTGGGTTGCTCATCTTGTTGTTTAAAGTCTGTCTGCAAATTGTTTCTTCAGGAGCTTTCTCATGTTCATTCTGGCTTTGGCCAGATTCGATTTGGAAGTTCCTACGCTTATCCCCAACTCGTCTGCTATTTCCTGATGCGAGTAATTCTCCATCACGTACAGGTTGAAAACCATTTGGTAGGCTGGCGAAAGCTGTTGCATTGCTTCTATGACGTGTTTCGGTTCAATGGTTTCCTCTTCGGGATCTAAAAATTCATGTTCGTCCTTGTCATCTGCCAGATTCAATACCTGATAATCATCGTCAGGCACCATATCCTGATGTTTTTTTCTTCTGAATGCGTCTATGGCGTTGTTGGTGAAGATGCGCCTTACCCAGCCTTCAAAAGAACCATCGTTCTTGTATTTCTCGAGGTTACCGAAAAGCTTGATAAATCCTTCTTGCACAAGTTCCTTGCCTTGATCAAGATCTTTGGTGTATCTCATGCATACACTCAACATCTTACCATAGAACAACTCATAGATCCTTTGCTGGCACTTCCGGTTGTTTTTCAGACAGCCGGCTATCAGGTCCTGAAGTTCTTGGTCGGTTGGTTGCACGCAATCAGATAACGGAGGTGGATTTGAGAGGTTGCCTAGCGCTTCCTCAATATCTGCGCAAGGTAAGAAGAGGGTTAAAAACAGGCCACAGAAGAAATGGATCTGAGCATGGCGTTGCTTGTGAGTTGCGGATAGGATGGTGGAGATGTGCTTGTACAGTGCTTTGCCATGGCAGAATGGTTCATAATACCTTTAAAACTGACCATGATCTGTTTTTGGCGCAAGGCCATCTTTTCTACATTTGCCAACGTTTCAGAAAACGAAAACTCAAAAAGAACACAACATGAAAGTCACAGTAGTAGGAGCAGGGGCAGTTGGCGCAAGCTGCGCAGAGTACATTGCCATCAAGGATTTTGCTTCGGAAGTTGTATTAGTGGATATTAAAGAAGGTTTTGCCGAGGGTAAGGCCATGGACCTGATGCAGACAGCCACGCTTCTTGGATTCGATACCAAGATAACAGGAGTTACCAACGATTATTCGAAGACTGCAGGTAGCGATATCGCTGTGATCACAAGCGGAATTCCGCGTAAGCCAGGTATGACCAGAGAAGAGCTTATCGGTATCAATGCAGGTATTGTAAAGTCTGTGGCAACAAGCCTTATCAAGCATTCACCTGACGTGATCATCATTGTGGTGAGTAACCCAATGGACACTATGACCTATCTTGCCCATAAAGCAACCGGACTTCCTAAGAACAGGATCATCGGTATGGGCGGAGCGCTTGACAGTGCAAGATTCAAGTACCGATTGAGCGAGGCGTTGGAGTGCCCTGCCTCTGATGTTGCCGGAATGGTGATCGGAGGACACAGCGATACAGGAATGCTTCCATTGACAAGACTTGCAGTAAGAAACGGAGTGCCTGTTTCCGAGTTCCTTTCGAGCGAAAAGCTGGAAGAGGTGGCAGAGGCAACCAAGGTTGGTGGTGCTACCCTCACAAAATTGCTAGGAACAAGTGCTTGGTATGCACCGGGTGCAGCAGTTTCATCCATGGTTCAGGCAATTGCATGCGATCAGAAGAAAATGTTCCCATGCTCTGCGTTGCTTGATGGAGAATATGGTCTGAAGGATATTTGCATAGGAGTACCTGTGCTTATCGGACGCAATGGAATTGAGAAGGTCGTAGAGATCGATCTTGATGCTGCCGAGAAGGCCAAGTTGGCAGAAAGCGCAGATGGCGTTAGAAAAACAAACGATCTGCTCGAAGAGGCCGCAGCATAAACTAAAGTGAACTATCTTCGAAGGGTGCTCTGGACGAAAAGATCAGGGCACCCTTTTTTCAATCATGGAGTTTGCAATTCCCATCCGTTTCGTTGAAATTGAAAAATCTGGCGTACATATCGCTGTGAGCGGATTTGTGAACGGGAATCTTTCCAATATCCTCATTGATACGGGAGCTTCTCAAACCGTATTTGACAAGAATCGTATTCATCTGTTTTCGGATCAAACCGATTTCGAACCAGCGGATAAACTTTCAAAAGGTTTGGGAACGTCCAGCATGGAGGGGTTCAAGTTCTCCATTTCGCAATTCATTCTCGGTGATCTCGTGTTGGAAGATTTTGAAGTGGTCTCATTGGACCTCGGTCATATCAACGCTTCGTACAACCAACTTGGTCTTGGGAGTATCGATATTGTGCTGGGAGGCGATTTTCTCAACAGATACGCGGCAAACATCAACTACGCCAGTGCTCAACTCTGGTTGAGGCTGTGAATCAACCCAGGAATCGGGCTTTCCATTTTTCGTTCGGTATCCAGCACACATCCTTTTTTCCGAACCAACGGTACCTGTTTCTGGCGATGAGGTCGTACATGGGATCGCGCAGGAATTTCGGAACGATCATAAAAACATAGGACAGTTTCCAAAGTCCATCGAGGTGCTTCGCCACATGTAGCGCAGCATCGCTTTTCACGTAGCATTTGCCAGCTTCGAGTAACACAAGGCTGTGCAGGTAATTGACTGGTAATGAGCACGCCTTCAGACTGGCGTTACCGAATTCGGATTGGAGCGAGGCAAATCGGATATTCTCCTTCGCATTCCGCTTCAGAATGAATTGTACCGAACCGCTGCACAGATTACACACGCCATCAAACAACAAGATCGGACCAGCATCTTTCATTATCGCTGAATAACGAATCGTTTAATGCCCATTCTGTTTTCAGAACGTATATCCAATAGGTA
>JBFHEW010000402.1:0-3551 GCA_041583955.1 Bacteroidia bacterium
CCAGTTGCGGGGTCCTGTATCTTGTATTTCTGCAACCAGGAGGGTTTTCCATACACACTAAGTAGGATGTATGGAATGCCTAAGCCCCAGAAAACAAGAAGATAAAACCCGAACCCGATGCCCACTACGAATTGAAGCGGAGTGAATACGGTAAGACACCACTGCCAGGCAGCATTGCCGTATGACTGCATGAACCAGAGAAATACCCCAAGCAACATCAAAAACAGGACGTTATTTCCTGCGGTAGGGGGCGTATAATGAAATTTTCTTGCCATTGCCACTTGTTGTTCCCGACAAATAAAAGGGCTTCAGGCCAATCAACCACACCATATTAACCGGAAAATTGACTTTTTGTCTTCTGATTGAATGACCTTACCTCTCCAGTAATCGTTGGTTAGATGCTGCGCGCTTCGGTGAAAAAGAGCTTATGGAATTCCGACCACCGCTGCATCCAAAGGGAAAGTTTAACCCAAAAAAACCACGATCATGAAAACGCTTGCCATCGTCATCACATCCGTATCAACAATCATTTTCCTCAGCCTATATTCCATCTTCCCCGATCGCTTTTACCCTACTTCGGTTCAGACAGAAAAAGGTTGTGTATTCAATTCCATGATGGGTTTGGAGACGAACGAAGATCACGCCAAATTCAAAACACCTGAAAAAGTGATCCGATCCATTGACCATGCTTTGGGATGGATGGCAGCAGCACAACAGCAGAATGGCGGTTGGGGTGCAGGCAGCCACTACAGACAGATGGAACTGGACCCGCACGCGGTAGAGGCAGACCCCGCAACCACTGCAATGGCAGGAATGGCATTGCTACGCAACGAAACCACCCTTGACAAGGGACAATACCGACAGCAACTTTCGAAAGCAGTGGAATACATCTTGAAAGAAGTTGAACGATCGGACAGGAATTCGCTCAACATCACCGGTCTTCAGAACACGCAGATACAGACCAAACTCGGGCAGAACATTGACGTGGTGCTCGCTTCACAGTTCCTCACCAATCTGCTGGAAAAGCTCGGTAGCGATCACCCCATGAGAAAGCGGATCAATGAAGCGCTGAATGTCTGTATCGTGAAAATACAGAACGGACAACTGGCAGATGGTAGCACCAAAGGCGCTGGTTGGGCCGGTGTGCTACAGTCGTCTCTGGCAAGCAATGCCCTTGAAGCGGCCGAACATGCAGGAGCTGAAGTGGATGTGAAGAAGTTGGAGCTGGCCCGCAACTATCAGAAAAGCAATTTCGATGCGGAAACCGGAAATGTGAATACGGAGAAGGGAGCAGGTATCGTGCTTTACTCGGTTTCAGGATCGGCCCGGGCTGCTGCGAAAGAAGCACGCGAAGTGGAAGAAAAAATGGCCAAGGCCCTGATTTCCACTGGTGGCGCGCCCGTTAAAGCCAAAGACCTTGAGGACCTCGGCTACAGCAAGGATGACGCATTGAAAAAAGCAGCCGCTTACAACGTTTTTCAGAGTGCCAAACAGACCGCTCAGCGCGAGGATGTAATGAGTGGATTCGGCAATAACGGAGGCGAAGAATTCCTCAGTTTCCTGCAAACAGGCGAAGGGTTGGTCATAGCGAAGGACAATTCGTGGAGGAACTGGTATGACGACATCTCTGGCAAAATGGTCAAGATCCAAAATCAGGATGGAAGCTGGAACGGGCACCACTGCATTACGAGCCCGGTGTTCTGCACCGCCACATGCTTGCTTATCCTTTCCATTGAAAACGACCTGCAGAGTCTACAGAAAATGGGAGGCTCCTGAGCCAAGCACTGATGGTTCAGCCATCTCGGCAGGGTGAAATTCTGTGATTGCGGATTAAACCTTTTCACTTTTCCTAGGTCTGCGAATTCAGACTCTGGCTACTTTCCGGTCTTTGGAGTTCGCAAACCAATCGTAAAACCAACCTTAGAAAAATGAAGAAGACACTGATAGCAATCCCTTTGTTGTTGTCCATGATCATCCTTGCTGACACCATCGATCTGAACAACCTTTTAAACTACGAAGCTCAGGCAGTACCCAACTACATTACAAAGGACAATACGGATGCAAACCCGATAACAGACGAAGGAGCGACCCTCGGAAGGGTGCTCTTCTACGACCGGCATCTTTCTTCCAACAACACGATATCATGCTCCAGTTGTCATAAACAGGAATTTGCATTCGGTGATACTGCAGTTGCCAGCGAAGGAGTGAACGGATTGACCGGACGACACTCCATGCGTTTGATCAATTCGAGATTTGCGGACGAGGCTCATTTCTTCTGGGACGAACGGGCTGACAGCTTGGAAATGCAGACCACCATGCCCATTCAAGACCACCTTGAAATGGGTTACAGCGGAACCTTGGGAGATCCTACCATCAGCGACCTGATCGTAGAATTGGAAGCGCTACCGTACTATTCTGACCTTTTCACAGTAGCGTATGGAGATCCGGCCATCACAGAGCACCGTATCCAAAGAGCCCTTGCGCAATTCGTAAGAAGCATTCAGTCCTTCGATTCCAAATTTGACATCGGTCGGGCGCAGGTTCCCAACGATGCAGCTCCCTTTCCGAATTTCACTCAACAGGAGAATGCCGGCAAGGGCTTGTTCCTTGCTCCACCACAATTCAATCCTCAAGGAGTACGTGTAGGCGGAGGAGCAGGCTGTGCCGGGTGCCATCGGCCACCTGAATTTGACATTGACCCTAATTCTTTGAACAATGGATTGATTTTGGCGATAGGAGGAGGCAATGACCTTACCAATACGAAAGCGCCAAGCCTGAGAGATGTGACCAAGGCCAACGGTGAACCAAACGGTCCAATGATGCATCATGGCGGACTTGCCACCATTCAAGAGGTCATTGCACATTACAACAACATCACGAACGTACCTAATAGCAACATCGATCCGCGACTGACACCAGGTGGCATTGGTCAGTCCCTGAATCTCACGCAACAGGAAACCGATCAAATGGTGGCATTTGTTTCAACACTGGCCGGTTCCGATGTCTATACAAATGAGAAATGGTCAGACCCATTTGACGAGAACGGGAACATCACGATAATCGGAGGTTCGGGCTCAACTCAGGTGTTGGATGTGCAGCAGGTCAAGCTTGCGATATATCCGAATCCAGCGACCGACCATCTCAACATCATGGTTGACAACGGAATGCGGATAACGTCCGTCACGGTTTATGATGGTTTCGGGAAAGTGGTTCATGAGCAGTCATTCGATCAATACGCTGCCGAACGCATCAACTTCTCGGTAATGGAACTTTCAACGGGCAACTACCACTTTGCAGCGAAATTACAGACCGGTGCTGTACACTACGGCAGGTTCATCGTGTCGCGTTGACCTGCACTATTTCCAAAAATTGAACGGCCGGTGAGTACAGTACTCACCGGCCGTTCTTTCTGAGCAAACGCTCACATCTTTACCACAACGGACTCGGATATCTGCCTTCCTCAACCATTTTCTTGAAGGCATCTACCACACTCTGGCGGTCTTCCTGATACGTTACACCATACCACCTGTCATTGGATGTAAGGATAGGGA
>JBFHEW010000403.1:0-3544 GCA_041583955.1 Bacteroidia bacterium
GACAGCCTACTACAGCACCAAGGGTTCAGCCAATGGCAAGTTCGATATCATGAAGATCGATCTGAGCAATTACAACCTGCTCGACCCCGTGAAAGCAGACGAATAATTACTTCGCTTTGGTGTTGTAATTCGTCTCGTCAGACAGTTTTTCAAGCTCTTTTCCTGCCAGCAGTCCGTCCAGGAATTTCTCGAAATCGCTAAGGTTCTCAGGCGGGTTGCGCATGTCAACCACTTTCTTTCGTTTTCCGTTCAGATTAGCTTCAGTGATCACCGAAGGAAAATCGGAAATAGGTGTAGGGTAAAGACTATCCAACCCGAAATAGTTGTACGCCACAATGTTCTTCTCGATCTGTTGCACTTCCTCTGCAGACAGTAATGTTCGATACGTACCGATCTTCTCCACGAAACGCTTTCCAACGTAGATCACCTCGCCATTATCCATGAAGGTTGCCTTGTACATAGGGCATCGGCCATAGCAGGCTGTGCGCTCGATGGATGCCAGCATCTGAGGTTCTGATTGAATGGTGGCAGCGGCCGTTGTAGCCTCTGTAGTGGCAGAGGCCGTGCTCTTGGTTGATTTGCAGCTGAAGGCGAATAGCGCCAACGAACCAATGGCTAGTATTGGAAATAGATTTCTCATGTCTGAACGTTTTGTCTGCAAGAGCCAAAAACCCTACCAGACTATTTCTTCTTCTTCGGTTTAGGTGGCTGGTAACCCCTTTGTTTGGCCATTTCTTCCAATCGCTTCTGGAAACCCGATTGTTTCTTCGGCTTCTTCTTATTCTCCTGCAATTTGGCGTGAATGGCATCATCATCCACCAACTTGCGGAAAGCGAAATTCTGTCCGAACGTTACCATGTTGGCAAGGAAGTAATAGTAGCTCAATCCAGAAGCGTAGTTGTTGAACCAACCCAACATCATCACAGGCATCAGGTACATCATCCACTTCATCTGTTCCATCTGCGGATTGCCTGCCTGCATGCTCATGTTAGACCGGGTATAGATGATGGTGGAAATGGTCATCAATAGCGTGAAGAGACTTACGTGATCTCCGTAGAACGGGATCTCAAACGGTAGGTCCATGATGCTATCGTAGCTGCTCAGGTCGTCTGCCCACAGAAAACTTTGCTGCCGCAACTCAATGGATGCCGGGAAAAACCGGAAAAGCGCAATGAGGATGGGCATCTGGAAGAGCATTGGCAGACATCCACCAAGTGGATTCACGCCCGCCTTGCTGTACAGCGCCATGGTGGCCTGCTGCTTGGCCATTGGGTCGTCCTTGCCTTCAAATTTCTTGTTGATCTCGTCAATTTCGGGCTTCAGCACACGCATCTTGGCCGTGCTCATGTAAGCCTTGTAAGTGAAAGGCATCAGCACCAGCTTAATGACCAAGGTCAGAATAAGGATGATGATGCCATAGCCAAGGCCAGTATCCTTGAGAAGGTTGAACAGTGGAATCACCGCAAACCGGTTGACCCAACCGAATATTCCCCAGCCAAGAGGTACCATTTCCTCCAATCCGAGCTCCAGGTTTTTCAGAGCATTGTATTGGTTCGGACCGAAATAGAATTGCAACTGCACGTTCTCAATCTCTCGATGCTTGAACGGAACGGTCAGTTTTGCATCGCACGTCTTTACAATGGAGGTTGAGGCTTCATCGCGTGTTGTCTCAAGGTCGGAAGGGCTTTCCCAGCCGTCTTTATTGATGAGTACCGAGCTGAAGAACTGCTGTTTGAAGGCCACCCACTGCAGATCGGTCTTTATCTCTTCCTTTTCGTCCGAACGCTCAGAGATGTAATCGACCTCATTATCGCTGAAGCGGTAATAGATGGTGGAATTGTCGCGCTCGTTCTGCAGACTTTTTTCCTGGTGTGGAAGGTCGTGCCGCCAGTGTAGGTCCAGCGTGGTCACGTTCCGTTCGATCACCTTCTGCATTCCCACAAAGTTGATGTCGAAATCTACCAGGTAAGATCCACCCGAAATGGTGTATACATATTCTATATACTGTTCCGGGCCAGCTGCAAGGCGCATGGAAAGGCTTTTCTTTTCCTCGCCACTTACTGTGAATCCTTGAACAGATGGTTCGAAATACAGTTCTTGTGTGGAAACGCGGTTGTTCTTGGCAAAGAAATCGAGCGAAAAGCGGTTCTGCTGTCCATCAAACAGCAGCAGCGGAAGCGAATCGTAGGTCTGGTATTTCTTCAGTTGAACCGAAAGTGGATGCCCACCTTTCTTATTGATGGTAATGGCCAGCACTTCATTTTCGATGACCACCGTACCATCTTCGCCCATGGAGGCATCTCCGAAATCTCCGAACTGACTTTTGAAAGCCGCCAGCGCAGCAGAATCCTTCGACATGACCTCAGGGGTCAGTTCCTGGGTTACCGTTGACGTGTCAGCAATAGCCTCTTCAATGGCTGTTTCATTCAATCGTGCATTCTGTTCTTCAACTGCAGCAATTGAGTCGTGTACGCGTTTTGCCTCGGCACGCTCTTCTTCCGTAGGCATGTTCATGTAGTTGAACCCTAGGAAAATAAGGAGGATGAGCGTTAGCCCAATGGCTGAATTCTTGTCCATTCCGACTTTTTAAATTGGGGCGCAAAGATAGAAAGCTTGCCCGCTAAGGCAATCGGAGATTTACGCCTTTAAAGCTGCTCCTACAAACTTTGCAAAAAGTGGGTGCGGATTGGCAACGGTGCTCTTGTATTCGGGGTGGAATTGAACACCGATGAACCATGGATGGTCTTTCAACTCAACCATCTCCACTAGGTTCGAATCCGGGTTTATTCCGGATGCGATCATGCCGGCATCCTCGTAGGCTTTCAGGTAAGAATTGTTGAATTCGAAGCGATGTCGGTGTCGTTCGCTGATGTTCGTTGTGCCGTAGGCGGCATGGCCTTTCGACCCTTTGGCAAGCTTGCACGGATAGGCTCCCAAACGCATGGTACCTCCTTTCTTGGTCACCTTCTTCTGGTCTTCCATGATGTCGATGACCGGATTCTTCGTTTTCGGATTCATCTCTGTTGAGTTGGCGTCCTTCAATCCAAGAACGTTTCTTCCGAACTCGACTACTGCGCATTGCATGCCCAAGCAGATCCCGAGGAATGGTATCCTGTTCTCACGAGCGTACTGTACGGCCAGCACCTTTCCTTCCAGACCTCTGTCACCGAATCCGGGCGCAACCAATATTCCCTTCAGGCCACGGAGTTTGGTGGCCACTGAATCCTCGTTCAGGTCTTCACTGTGTATCCACTTCACTTCCACTTTGCATTCGTTCTCCACGCCTGCATGAATGAGGGCTTCGGCAATGGATTTGTAAGCATCCTTCAACTCCACGTATTTACCAATAAGTCCGATCTTGACTTCAGAAGTAGGGTTCTTCAGAATACCAAGGAAATGTTTCCAATTGGTAAGGTCTGGTTCGTTCTTAGAAGGAAGCTTCAGTTTACTGATAACCACCGAGTCGAGCTTTTCTTTCAGCATCAGCAGTGGTACATCATAGATCGTTTCGGCATCAAGCGATTCGATCACGGCATTGGTGGTC
>JBFHEW010000404.1:0-3543 GCA_041583955.1 Bacteroidia bacterium
CTGGTCGCGGGCAACGGCCAACGCCTCATCGTATTTTCCATCTTTTATCAGTCGGAGGAACATCCTCGAACCGGTCACGTTCGTTCTCTCACCAACATTGATGAAGTTGGAACCTGGAAATATGGTTAGCGGCTCGAGGCCTGAGAGTTGTAGTGGTGGGATTTTCATTTCATTATTTATAATTGAACCGCAGAGGCGCGAAGGCAGCGCAAAGAGCGCAGAGAAGGACACTTTGCGAACTCCGCGAAAAACTTGGCGTCTTTGCTGTTAAATAGCTTCTTCTAATTCAAGTTTACGTGGTGAGTATTTCGCTGCTACTTCTGCAATCGCTTTAATGTGTGGTGGCGTTGTTCCACAACATCCACCGATAACGTTCACCAGGTTCTCTTTCAGGAACTCCTCGATCTGCGCTGCCATCATTTTGGGCGTTTCGTCATACTCCCCGAACTCGTTGGGCAGACCTGCATTGGGGTGTGCGCTGACCGCAAACGGTGAATTCTTTGCCAACACCTGTAGATGCGGCCGCAGTTGAGACGCCCCCAACGCGCAGTTGAAACCGATTGACAACAGTGGAATGTGCGAAACAGAGATCAGGAACGCCTCGGCAGTTTGACCGGAAAGCGTTCTTCCGCTGGCATCGGTAATGGTTCCTGAAACCATGATGGGCAAGCGGAAGCCGAGGTCTTCGAACAATTCATCTATCGCAAAAAGAGCGGCCTTCGCATTAAGGGTGTCAAACACGGTTTCAACCAGAAGAATATCCACCCCGCCATCGATCAGCGCCTGCGCCTGTTGCCTGTAAGCCACACGCAGTTCCTCAAACGTCACACCTCTGAATCCGGGATCATTCACATCCGGAGAAAGCGAGGCCGTTCTGTTCGTTGGCCCGATGGAACCGGCCACGAAACGCGGTTTGTTCGGTTCTTTGGCCGTGAACTCGTCCGCTACTTCGCGGGCAATTTTGGCCGATTCATAGTTGATGTCGTACACGGCAGCTTCCAACCCGTAATCTGCTTGCGCGATGGTGGTTCCGCTGAAGGTGTTTGTTTCAGCAATGTCGGCACCTGCCTCATAGTATTGCCGATGGATGTCCTTGATGATGTCTGGACGAGTGATAGATAGAAGATCGTTGTTGCCTTTCAGCGGCTTTTTCGCGTCTTTGAAATAGTCGCCCCGGAAGTCTTCTTCGGTCAAGGTGTGCCGTTGGATCATGGTGCCCATGGCCCCATCCAAAACGAGGATGCGCTCCTTGATGGCTTTCTCTAATAATTCGGTTCTATTGCTCATTTCAAATCATTGGTCCATGGTCCATGGTCGATGGTCCATTGACCATGGACTGGTTTAAATTAAAAAGGCCTTCACCGATCGCTCGATGAAGGCCCTGTCTGTTCAGTTCAAAAATGTTCTCACATTCTACTTATCTCTTCCCGAAAACCATCGGGATAGGATTTGGCACCTTTCTACGCCTAGGGAGTAGAGGTTGCCAAGACTTCGTAGGGCCTTATCCCTCCGTCTTTCTTGATAAGAATAAATTAAAGAACCGATTGCGAAGGTATGTACTATCGCGCAGAATGCAATGATCAGAAATTATAATCCTTGTATTCGGCATTGAATTCGTCTGCGTGGAAATGCGGATTGATCTTCAGGTTGGTGTACTGGTACGTGGCCATCAACCCTTTTTCGTCAAACAGTTTCTGGTACAGCGGAAGATAATTCTCCTTGTCGATGTACATCTCAATCTGCTTGCATAGCGAGTTGGGAACCTTGATCACTTGCCCAGGCTTCACGGAATCGAAACTTCTCAGGTCGTTCAATTCAAGCAAGGCGTATTCGTCCAATCGCAGTTTACGTGCAATTTTCAGGATATTCTCTCCCGACTGAACCGTGTAGGATTCTATTTTATACTCCTTGTTCACCAGCGTTACATTCCAACATTTGCGACCATCGAACACCACCTCTCCGTTAATGGAAACGTAGTCGTTGATCTTGCTCTTGTATTTCGTGTAAACGTAATTGAGCAGGTCGCCCGTGTATTTGAAACCCAATTCCTTTACACTATGATGCTGGTCTTTTCGGAGGATGTCGCCATCTGGATCCAAATTAAGGGTCATGTATGGGAATGCGTTCGGATTGACCTTGCAGTTACCGTTGTTCTCTCCTTCCCGGTACAACACTTCTGCTCCCTTGTTAGGTACATGAACCTTCAGGTAGGCCCTGTGTGGCGTTACGTTCAGCTTCACATCCTGTGAGCCGGGCATCATCTTTCCTTTGATGCGTTCGGTCTTATCCAATCGGAAGCTTAGCGTTTTGATGCCATCAATGGATGCCATCATTTTTCGGAACATTTCGTGCTTGTCTATCTCCTGAGCAGAGATGTTTGAAGCGAAAAACAGGGCCGTGAGTAATGCTGTGAGTGTGCGTGTCATTGTGATTTTAAATTGCGGTTCGAAATTAAGGAAGTATGGTAAGCGAAATGGCATAATGGTCGGAGAGATGTTTCCGTCTTTTCGACCATTGTTGCGTGTATGTTTTCAGTTCTCTTCTGAGTTTGAACCGGTATCCTGTGTTGCGCTGCAACGCGTAATCGAGCAGGCGCACCTGGCCTTTCCACTTGTTCTTAATGAGGTCGTTGTTGCTGCATCCCCACGTTATCGGTCGGTCAACGCTAAGCGTGGTTTCACCCAGAATTCCAACATCGCCATCGGTGGCGTTCAAACTCCGAAGCATCGTATCGTACTCCTCGTTTACGCTTGCAGCTGTATTGAGGTCGCCAAGAATGAACTGCGGCACCTGGGATTTTTGATTGTCTGTAAGAAGATGATCGATCATTTTGAACTGGTCTGCACGTACCAAGGCAAACTCCTTGCCATCTTCTGCCTGCACATGCGTATTCACAAATTGGTAGTGCTGACCGTTTATCTCAACTTCAAACAGCACGGCTCCTTTTGACGATTGACAATCGCTTACAAGACATCCTTCAAAGAAAATGAAGGAGGCATTCTTCACCTCATGCTTTGATAGTATCCAAAGTCCGCTGTTCACGGTTTTGCGGTTGTTCTTCGGTTCAATTTCGTACGGATAAGCGTTTCCCAGTGCCTTGCGGAGTTTTCTGCGGCTGGTTTTTCCGAATGCTTCCTGAAAAAGAATGATGTCATAATGTTCCTTTTTCAGCACTTCGCCAATGGCCTTAGCGCGTCTGAACTGCCCATCGAATGTAACCGAATGCGGCCGCATGTAGATGTTCCACGTGAGTACATGGATCGGTTTCGGCTGCGCAGAAAGTGAAATGGAGAAAAGAAGACAACAGGCCAGAATGAACCCTTCCCTCATCGTAGAAACGGGTTATTGGCCTTTTCAAACCCGATGCTTGTACTAGGTCCGTGGCCAGAGTGCACTTCAACATCTTCCGGAAGCGTAAGCAATTGGCTTTTAATGGCGCGGATCAGCTGCTCGTAGTTCCCTCCCGGAAGATCGGTACGGCCAATGCTGCCATAGAAGAGTGCATCACCGGAAATGACCTGCTTGCTCGCCACGTGATAGAAG
>JBFHEW010000405.1:0-3505 GCA_041583955.1 Bacteroidia bacterium
AAACTGATTTTGAATACGATTTAAATGAAAGAACGGTGTGTCAGAGACATGCCGTTTTTTGTACGCCTGAATTTCAATAGGAATGAAAACAGTTTTGAAAATTGCACAATGGTGCACTATCGTGGTGGTCATATTGGTTGCGGTCGCCTATTTCTCGGGTAATCAGTTCCTGCTCAAAGGTGTTTGGGCGGCTTACCTTCACGGAAATAGTTCTGCTACCATAAGTGACGCCAAATTCTTCGATACCAGAACAGTGGAAGCCGGAACCGAGTTGCCATGGAAGGTTTCTTCAGACCTTAATAAGAACCCGCTATCAGAGCGATTGAGAGCAAGTTTGGAGGATACCCGTTCGGTGGCATTTCTGATGGCCAAGGATGGAGAGATCATCTATGAAGAGTACTGGGATGGTTATGGTCAGGACTCCCGAAGCAATTCCTTCAGTATGGCCAAAAGCATTACCACCATGCTGGTGCAATGTGCCATTCAGGATGGGTACATCAGAAGTTGGGACGACAAGGTGACGGATTTCCTTCCCAGATTGCAAGGACCATACGCACAGGAACTGACCCTGCGGCATCTGAGCACCATGACTGCCGGACTGGATTTCAACGAACACTACACGAATCCTTTCGATATCACAGCCAAGCTCTATTACGGGCCCGATGCCGAGAAGCTGATGTTGCAGAACGTACCCGTGATTGAAAAGCCAGGTTCCTACGAATATCAGAGTGGAGCCACGCAATTGTTGGGGCTGGCGCTTATGAGGGCCACTGGCAAACCAATGGCCGAATACGCTTCTGAAAAGCTCTGGAAGCCTTTGGGAGCATCGCACTCTGCCGAATGGCATCTCGACTCTGATGGAGGTAAAGAGTTGGCATTCTGCTGTTTCAATTCAAATGCCCGTGATTTTGCCCGTTTTGGTCAAATGATGCTTCAGAAAGGAAATTTCAATGGCGTTCAGATACTGGATACAGCTTTTGTCGACACTGCCACAGTTCCATTCGTGGAGCCATTCTACGGCCACAGCTTTTGGATGACAGACGATTATGGAACGCATATTTTCTATCAGCGCGGAATTCTGGGGCAGTACATCATCGTTATTCCCGAATTCAATATGGTAGTTGTGCGGTTAGGTCATACCCGACTCGGAAATGACGAAGAGCATTCCATTGATTTCAGAGTGATCGTGGAAGAAGTGCTTAAAACCCTATCCTAAGAACATTCCTACCAGCACGGCAGTGAAAAGACATGCCAGTGTTCCTCCAAGCAAGGCGCGCATGCCAAGTTTGGAAAGCAATCCCTTACGGTTCGGGATGAGGGTGCCGATGCCGCCTATCTGAATACCGATAGAGGCGAAGTTGGAGAAGCCGCACAGAATGTATGTGGCCATGATCATGGATTTTTCGTAAGCGAAAAGGCCTCCGAATTTCATTTCGCCCAAGGTCTTGTAGGCGTAGAATTCGTTAAGGATGGTCTTTTCCCCAAGCAATTGCCCTACAAGGAAAATATCTTCGGTTGGCACACCCATCAGCCACGCAATAGGAGCAAAGGTGTAACCGACAAGGAACTGAAAACTGAGTCCATCGAAACCCGTATTGGCCACAATGATGGCGTTAAGGCCGGTCAGGTCCCCGATCAGGTCGCGCAGGATCCAGTTGCCCATGTACACAAAGGCGGTAAAGACGAGGAGCATAGCGCCCACATTAACGGCCAGTTTCACACCATCCGAAGTTCCATTTGCCACGGCTTCCAGTACGTTGGCGCCCAATTTATCCTTGCTGATCTCCATACTCTCGTTGAATTTCTCCTTTTCAGGAACGAGGAGTTTGGCAGCTACTACTGCAGCAGGGGCCGACATCACCGAAGCAGCAAGCAGGTGTTTTGCAAACAGGATCTGCTGGGCAGGGTCTTCGCCTCCAAGAAAACCGATGTAGGCGGCCAATACACCACCCGCAATGGTAGCCATGCCGCCCGTCATGAGGCACATGATCTCGCTCTTGGTCATTTTATCCAAGTACGGTTTTATGAGGAAGGGGGATTCTGTCTGACCGAGAAAGATGTTTCCGGCTGCTGCAAGACTCTCGGCACCCGAAAGGTTCATGGTCTTTTTCATGATCCATGCGAAAACGTAGACGACCTTTTGAAGCAGTCCGATGTAATAGAGCAAACTGGTAAGCGCAGAGAAGAAGACGATGGTCGGTAGTATTCTGAACGCAAAGCTGATAACGGCCACTTCTGAACTTCCTGTGATGAAGGAAGAGAAGAGGAAATCTGTCCCGAAGTCGGTAAAGGAAATGATCTTCACAAAACCCTGACCCACCACATCAAACCCGGTTGCAACCCATTTTATCTTGAGGATGGCCACTGCAAGAAGGAGTTGAATGACGAGGCCGATGCCGATCAATTTCCAATTGATGGCTCTTCTATCCTGACTGAAAGCGAAGCCGATACCGACCAATACCAACATGCCAAGCATGCCACGGGCAATGCCCAAGAACGAGACACCTGCATCCAAGAGTGGTATGGTCAACATGAAATGAGAGAGAGAATTTATCATCCTTAAGGTCGTTTGCTCAACCTTTCAAGGATAAGGAATTATTTCTTGCGTCTGTTCAACTCATCACGAATGAGAGAAGCCTCTTCGTAATTCTCGTTTGCCAGCGCGGCATTGAGTGATTCTTCGAGTTCCTCTTCCGTCAATTGAGAGAAGCCTCCACCGCTAGAAGGTGCATCTGTATCTTCTATCGGTATAGACCGTGTTCCTAGGCCTTTGTCGTCTTTTTCAAAGGCAGCCTCCCTGAGAATGAACTCGTGGGTGTAAATGGGACATCTGAACCGTACGGCCAACGCAATGGCATCGGATGGGCGGCAATCGATCTCCACCTCGTTCTTTCCGTCATTGCAGACGATTTTTCCGTAGAAGACACCATCTACGAAATTGTAGATGATGACTTCCAGGATATCAATATTGAAAGACTGCGCGAATGAGCGGAACAGATCGTGGGTCAATGGTCGGCTGGGACTCATGTTCTCCAGCTCAATGGCAATGGCCTGGGCTTCGGAGCCACCGATGATGATCGGCAATCTGCGCGAACCACCCTCTTCTTCCAAAACAAGCGCGTAGGCGCCTGTTTGAGTCTGGCTGTACTGCAGCCCGTATATGCCCATTTTGATCTTATCCATGCACTAATCCGCTAGAGCGGAACCAAAGTTGGTTTATCCGTTGGCAGCCTTGAATTTACGAAATGCTTCGTTGAGTCGTGGAACTACCTCAAAGGCATCTCCAACAACACCGTAGTCGGCAGCTTTGAAGAATGGTGCTTCCGGATCTTTGTTGATCACAACGATGACCTTGCTACCGTTAACACCCGCCAAATGCTGGATGGCTCCGGAAATACCGATGGCGATGTACAGGTTAGGGCGGATGGCAACGCCAGTCTGTCCTACGTGCTCGTGGTGAGGTCTCCAACCGATATCGGCCACCGGACGCGAACAAGCAGTGGTA
>JBFHEW010000406.1:0-3501 GCA_041583955.1 Bacteroidia bacterium
CAGGGAACAGACCTATGTTCGGAAGAATGGACAATTGTTGAGTGCCAATGTCACGGTATCGTTGGTCCGCGATTCGAATGAAAGCCCTAATTATTTTGTCGCTGTTTTCGAAGATATCACCGAGCGTAAGGAGTACGAGCGCCAGTTAGAAGAATCGATCAAGGAGAAGGAAGTGTTGTTGAAGGAAGTGCACCATAGGGTTAAAAACAACATGCAGGTCATTTCAAGTATCCTAAACCTACAATCATCTTACATAGATGATGAAACGGCATTAGGGATACTACGCGAGAGTCAGGACCGTATAAAGTCCATGTCGTTTGTGCACGAAAGTCTCTATCAGAGCAAAACCCTTTCAGAGGTCAATTTCTCGGAGTATATCCAGAACATTGCCCGAAATCTTTTCCATTCTTACGGTCGGCCGGAAGGTGGTCTTTCTTTGCTTTTCGATCTCGAGGAGTTGCATCTGAATCTGGATACGTCCATACCATGTGGTCTTATCATCAACGAAGTGGTATCCAATTCACTTAAGTACGCGTTTGAAGGCAGAGAGAAAGGTGTCATTAAGATTGAATTTTCTAAACTTTCGGACGGTAAATTGAAACTTATTATCAGCGATGATGGTATAGGTCTACCGGAGAATTTCGATATTGAGAATGCGGAATCCTTAGGGCTTCAGTTGGTAACTACGTTGGTAACTCAGATTACGGGTGAGTTAGACATAGACTCCAGCAATGGAACCCGATTTAATATTGTGTTCAAAGAACAGTGATCATGGCAAAGACAAGTGTACTTGTTGTAGAAGACGAGAGTATTGTAGCGAAAGACATTCAGAACAGCTTGAAAAAGCTTGGATATACCGTACCCAGTGTCGAAAATTCCGGGGAGGATGCTATTGAAGCAGCCGGTCAGCATAGACCCGACCTCATTTTGATGGATATCATGTTGAAAGGAGAGATCAGCGGTATTGAGGCTGCGGAGCAGATCAAGAACAGGTATCAGATTCCGGTCATATTCCTAACGGCCTACGCTGATGAAAGTACTTTGAGTAAAGCAAAGGTCACTGAACCTTACGGGTACATCATCAAACCGTTCAAGGAGATCGACCTTCACACGTCTATCGAGATGGCGCTGTACAAGCATGGTAAAGAACAGGAAGTCAAGAAAGAGCGCGACCTCTACTCTTCTATCGTACTTGATAAATCATCAGACGATTGCATCTTTGTTAAGTCGAACAGTAGACTTGTTAAAGTCCGTACCAAGGAAATCTATTTTGTAGAAGCGTTGAAAGATTACGTGATCATTCACTCAAAAGACGCGAAGTATACCGTTCACTCAACAATGAAGGATATGTTGTCCAAATTATCATCGAGTGAGTTCCTGCGTGTCCATCGATCATTCATTGTACGCGTAGACAAGATCATCGCCATAGAACAGAACAATCTGGTGATGGAAGACGATAAGAAGATCATACCGGTCGGTGGATCCTATCGTGATGAGCTCAATAGTCGACTCAAGTTCGTCTAATTCTTTGATAATCAATTGATTAGGTCATTTCTTTAAACGACTTAATAACAACATGTTTAAGAAAGGATTGTTGTTTTTTGAGGGTGTGGATTCGTCCAGAGCATAAGCTTGTTCAGAATGGCTTTAAATAGCCTTCTTGAAGACGTAGGTTACGCTAGAGCACTTCTTTTTATTGAAATAGGCCAATACATTGGAATATGAGCCGATGAGGAAAGCTCTGATCCATGCGAATGGAGATTTAAGGATTCCGGTGTTGCCCTGGTTTTTTTCGCTCAGCAAACCAACATAATAGGAATCGAACCACATCGGTTCAATGGCTTTCAGTTCATAACCATTCGACTTCATGAAGGTCCCGAGCGTTTCCGGATTGAAGTGGTACAGGTGGCGCGGTACATCGTAGGCTGCCCATTCCGAAGAATAGAAACGGGCATCGAATGATGTGTGATTCGGTACAGCAATGATAAGTGTACCTGTGGGTGCAAGTATCCGATGAAATTCTTTCACTGTTTGTTCAAGTGCATGCACATGTTCCAAAACATGCCAGAGGGTAATGACGGATCTCGAGTTGGTTTCTAACTGGCTTAGGTTATCCAGCACCTCGATCTGTTTGTTCTTTTCAGAGATCCTTTTGCGTGCACCAGCGTCCGGTTCGTACGCAGAAACGCTCCAATTATTCGTTGCCAGTTCTGCGCAGAAGTCACCGCTACCGGCACCATAGTCGAGTACTGTCCGGTCAGAAGTAAGCTGTTCCAGATACCTTCTTTTCCGTTTCAAAGCACGGGCTTTTACAAGACCGTAAAGCGTGAAAAGAAGTCCAGAACGGGTGTCGGTATGTGATACATATTCCGGGTTATCGTAGTACTTGCCAATGGCCTGTTCATTGGGCCGAGGGTTGGTGAAGATGAGTTTGCAGTGCTCGCATTCTACCAAACGGAAGTGTTCTTTCGAGTAAGTATGGTCGAGACAAACAAGATTATCATTGAACGAATCATGTCCACATGAAGGACATGATTTCAAGGTTTCTAAAGAATGTTCCACGTGAAACTATTTACCTAAATGGACAAGTAATACTGAGATGTCTGATGGAGAAACTCCGCTGATACGGGAGGCTTGTCCAATAGAGCTTGGACGTATTTTTGAAAGCTTTTGTCGGGCTTCTGCCGATAATGATTCCAGCGCGTGATAGTTGAAATCAGGCTTAAGTGTGATGGATTCAAATCGGGTTATTTTATTGGCCGCATCCTGTTCTTTCTGGATATAACCACTGTATTTCGCCATGATCTCCACCTGTTCGATCACTTCAGAATCTGTGGTGATGGAGTGTACGGTTTCTGCGACAGAAGGCATCTGTTCTATCATGGACGGCAGGTCTATTTCCGGGCGGCTGATGAGCGAATAAGCCTTTAGTTTCTGCTTTACCGCGTTGCTCTTTCTGCTTGTCAAATATGGGTTGCTTTCTTCAGTATCGATACTGAGTTTGCCAAGTAGTTTCTCAATTGCTGCTACATCCTGCACCTTTGCTTCTACACGTTTAAGGCTATTCAATGAAGCGAGACCCAGGTCATACCCGATGGCAGTAAGCCGCACATCAGCGTTGTCCTGTCTAAGTAAGATGCGATGCTCCGCACGTGATGTGAACATGCGATATGGTTCTTCGGTCCCTTTGGTGATAAGATCATCGATCAGAACACCGATGTAAGCCTGCGACCGGGTAAGAATGAAAGCCTCTTTCTCTTCAACGTTCTGATGCGCATTGATCCCTGCCATCAGGCCTTGACAGGCAGCTTCTTCGTAGCCTGTGGTACCATTGATCTGACCGGCAAAGAATAGGTTCTTGATGCGTTTGGTCTCGAGGGTATGCGTCAGCTGCGTTGGTGGAAAGTAGTCGTATTCGATGGCATATCCTGGTCTGAATATCTTAGCTTTTTCCATGCCGGAAATGTGACGTAATGCTTCATACTGTACATCTTCTGGCAG
>JBFHEW010000407.1:0-3500 GCA_041583955.1 Bacteroidia bacterium
CCACCCTCGCTTACTGGTACCAAATCCATACCACAGATCGGGCAATCACCCGGTTCGTTCTGTCTGATCTGGGGATGCATGGAGCAGGTCCAAACCTGATCTTCGTTTACTTCGGAATTCTCCGAATGGTCGACTGCTACGATTGTGGAATTATCGTGCGATCCTAACAAGAATTTTCCTGCCAGCAATCCAAGCACCAGCATAATGCTGGCAATTCCGAGATTAATAATGATGCTCTTTTTCATGAGTTCTATGTTTTACTCTGAAGGAACTTCCTCCAATTCCATTCCGCATTTGGAACATTTATCGCCCGCATGACCAGTGATTTCTGTGTGCATCGGGCAAGCGTAAGTGTGCTCGTGGCCATGCGTTGCTTCTACTTCAGTCTCCGCTGTTTCATCAACTTCTACCAGATCCATTTTACAGACAGGGCATTGGCCAGGCGCTTCGTAGGTTTTTCCTTCCTCGCAATCCATTGGACAGGCGTAATGGACATGTGCATGTTCTGTCGTTTCAGATTGTATCGCTTCACCGTGACCCTCGTGCGCATGTTCTCCTCCACATCCGACAAAAGATGCAAGGGCGATGATCATTGAAAGAATTGTTGCTGTTTTCATTGCTTGCTTTTTCATTGTTGCTGATTTTATGGTTGACGATTAATAAAGTGCTTCAATTCGGGCCACGGCAGTGTTCTGATCACTAAGTGCCTTGGCAGTTTCCAGTTCATATTTGAGCAGCAATCGCTGCGTACGCAGGATTTCCTCAAAGTCTTTTCCGGCTGTGCTATAGGCATCTACCAAGATCTGCAAAACCTGATTGGCAATTGATGTCTGCTGGGTGTAAAGCGACAGTCGGTTCTTGGCATCAGCCATGTCAGACAGCGCTGCTTGCAACTTGGTGTCGAGCTGATTTTCGCGGTCCTGATATTCCTGCGTGTACATCTGTGAAAGCAGTTCCTGTTCTTGAATTTGCCCCTTGTAGCGCTTGCGATAGATGGGCAGTTTGATGGACAACATCGGCATCCAAACGTCTTTGCCATTATCGGGAACAACCATGTCAGTTCGTTTATCTACGACCGTGTAGCTGAGACCTACACCAAATGATGGCGCGCTATTCCGTTTGGCCGCCAACAATTGACTGATAGAAGCCTGTTTCTGATGTTCCAATCCTTTCAACGTTGGGTTTTGTGAGGTGATGCTGTCAATCAGCGCACTTTCATCGACCGCTAATTCCCGCAATTCCATTTCAGATAGCATCGGAAGAGGTGCATCGGCATTTCGGCTCAGAAGCGTATTGAATTTGGAGACCATCGGCTTTCGGTTTTCCCGCATGTTGATGAGTTGGGTTTCCAGTTCTCCCGTTTCGAGCTGAACCCGAAGCACATCAATCATTCCGCCCTGATTGTTTTCAAAACGGCTCAACGCTAATCGCTCATAGCTTTTGAGAATGCGGATGTTTTCTTCCGTCAATCGGATGGCCGCATCCATCGCATAGACCTTATAATATACTTCTTGTACTTCGAAGAATAGCTCGTTTCGAGAGTTGATGAAGAGCTCATATTTCGCCTTCGCCATTTCGGTGGCGGCATCTTTCTGTGCGCCCAAGGTTCCGAACCAAGGGAACATCTGCATGGCTCTGATATTGGCACGTTGTGGCCCAACACGCGTTTCCACCGGACTGGCAAAAAACCCAAAATCGAGGGTCGGGTCTGGCAATCCTCCCACTTGCGGCACTTTCTGCAACGAGGCTTCGTAACCCAAATACTTGGCCTTGAGCGATGGATTATTCAGCGCAGCTTCCTTCAGGTATTCATCCAAGGATTGTGCCTGTGTAAGACTTGCCAGCATCAACGATATGATCAGAAATAAAGCTCTCATTTCGCATTTGATTTAAGTTGTCGCTCGTATCTCCAAGAGAAGAGGACAGGAATGATGAATAAGGTGATGACTTCAATGGCCATGCCTCCGAAAGACGGGATTGCCATCGGCAGCATGATGTCCGAACCTCTTCCTGTGGAGGAAAGGATGGGCAAGAGTGCCAAAAGGGTGGTGGCCGTGGTCATCAAACAAGGACGAATTCTTCGCGTCCCAGCAATGATCACCGCTTCGCGAATGCCCTCTTTCGTGGTTGGGTGTTCCTTCTCGAAGGATTGTTGCAGATAAGTGGCCACAACCACGCCATCATCGGAAGCAATTCCGAAAAGCGCGATGAAACCGACCCAGACAGCTACGCTCACGTTCACCACATCCATCTGGAACAGATTGCGCAGGTTTTCTCCGAAGACAGAGAAATTCATGAACCAAGGTTGTCCGTAGAGCCAGATCATGATGAAGCCACCGCTGAACGCCACGGCAATGGAGGTGAAGATCATGGCCGTGGTTCCTACGGATCGGAACTGGAAATAGAGAATAAGGAAGATGATGAGCAGCGCCAAGGGCATGACGATGGAAAGTCGCTTTTGAGCACGAACTTGGTTTTCGTAGCTGCCCGCAAACTCAAAACTGATGCCATGTGGCACACGCAAGCTTTCATTGTCGATGTGCTCTTGAAGCAAATCCTGTGCGCGATGCACCACATCCACTTCAGCCACATCCGCCACTTTATCAAACAGCACATAGCCAAGCAAGAAGGTGTTCTCGCTTTTGATCACCTGTGGCCCCGATTTATAATGGATTTCCGCCACTTGCCCCAATGGTACTTGCCCGCCCGTTTTGGTTGGAATGAGCATGTTCGGAATGACCGTTGGATCATCGCGCAATTCCCGTGCATAGCGGACACGCACTCCGTAGCGCTCGCGGCCTTCCACCGTTGTGGTGTTTACCATTCCTCCGATGGCGCTTTCAATGTACGTACTCATCTCTTCAACGGTGAGTCCGAAACGTGCCATCTCGCTTCGTTTGAGTTCAATTTCGAGGTAGGGTTTGCCCACAATACGGTCGGCAAAAACGGCCTGTGCTTTCACGCCTTCCACCGTTTTGAGCAACGCTTCGAGTTGATAGCCGAATGCCTCAATCGTATCGAGATCATTGCCTTTGATGCGAATTCCCATCGGGGCCCGCATACCAGTTTGCAGCATGATGAGCCGTGTTTCGATGGGCTGCAATTTGGGGGCAGCCGTCACGCCCGGAAGTTGGATTTTAGCAATCTCATCCCAAATATCATCGGGCGATTTGATGTGATCGCGCCAATTTCGGAAGTACTTCCCGTTCTTATCTGCTATGAGTTCACCTACACTATCGCGTGCATATTCTCCGTTCTTATCAACCTTAAAACGAAGTCGATTTCCATCTTCATCGGTGATGTATTCCGATTTATAATTGATGATGTTCTCGTACATGGAAATAGGCGCTGGATCGAGCGCAGACTCCACGCGACCCAACTTCCCAACAACTGAATAAACCTCTGGAATAGCCTGAACAGCCATGTCGAGTTGAGCCACTACTTCGCTGTTCTCTTCCAATCCCGCGTGCGGCATGGAAGTAGGCATGAGCAAGAACGCG
>JBFHEW010000408.1:0-3496 GCA_041583955.1 Bacteroidia bacterium
AATTCGGCATCCGGGTTCTCTGCATAGGCTTTGGCTCGCTTCAAGAAGGCCCGCAATTCTTCCACTTGTTCATCATACTTCTCGTTGGGCTTGGTTGGGCCGGGTTCAGCCCACCAACCCGTGCGCTGAAAACGATTGGGCCAATTGATGTGGATGCCATCGTCTGCTTTCAGTACGGCATCTTCCCAATTCCATCCATCCAAATGCATCACCGCACTTGTTCCACAGATCCTTCCGGAACGTGGCGTTGCCTGAGTGATGAGAACACCGTTCGACCGTACTGTCGGAGAAATGCGGCTGTCGGTATTGAATGAGGTAAGCGCCCTTACTTCTGGGTTGAAGGCACCGGTTTCGGCAAAATCGTTGGTGGCCCGAACGGCATCCACCTCCGTAAGGCCGAGTGTGTTGTTCGGGTTGATGAAGCCCGGATACACATGCTTGGCAGTGATATCGATGATGTCCGCTTCCTCCGGGTTCAGCTTCACGGAACCCATCGGTTTTACGTATGTGATCTTTCCATTCTCCATGCCGATGGCTGCATTCTCCATCACCTGTCCGTTGCCGATGTGAGCGATACCGCCAGTTAGAACAATGGCTTTGGTAGGCATTTCTCCCGGAATGGGAACTTGCGCCTGAAGATGCGTGAAGGCCATCAGAAGCGCTGCAGTTAAAAGTGTTCTCATTGGTTTTTTTCATTAAGCAAGAGACTGAACTCTTGCAGTGTCATGGTTTTTACTGGTGGAAACCCGTTCTCGTCAATGGCCAATACCTTTCTATCGTTGGAAACGAGAATATCGGCACCACTCGACACATAGATGTCCGCAAACTTGTTGTCGTCCTCATCCCCTTCAACCAGTCCGAAATGGAAGAACACGGATTCGCGGATGACATTCTCGGAGGTAAGGATAACGCCAAGAAGGTTCTGAGTGACTTCCGTTCCCCAGAAATCGGAGAATTTCTCCTCATACTCAAGAAGGATTTCCGTTGAGATGCACAACTCGTATTCTGCATCAAGGAAAGCATCGAAAACGTTGCGGTAAGGCGAACGTTTGCCGATACATGCTAGCAGAACATTGGTGTCGAGGACAACTCGCATCTCACTTACCTTCTGAGGCCAGCCACTGTTCGTAAACCCTTGCCGAAAACTCTTTTTCTGATTCGACCTTGTCTATGGCCGAATCCAGTTTCTTGCGGAAGAAGAAGTTCAACAGGCGCTTTACTTCTAGAAGCTCCTTCTCATCGCTCACATGCCGTAGCGTCTTAAGAACCTCTAGCTGTGCTTCAGTCAGTTTATGTGGTTGAGATAACATGTTCTTACAAGTTCAAAGTTAACGATTCAGCTCGGCTCAATGTTCCATTGTATCGCAGTGATACAGCAGGTGTTCTTTCTTACTTGGTTTGTCGGCTTTCGCACCGCTCTTCTTTGCCGATATCATCTTCTGGATGATGCGATTACGCTCTTTGTCGAGCATTTCTCGGCTAGCTTCATCCTGTTCGATGGAGTAATACGGAATGCCATCCACAAAGGTCTTTTCTGCCTTGGCGTAAACGGAAAGCGGATTGCCTGACCAGATCACCAGGTCGGCATCCTTTCCGGCTTTCAGACTACCGGTTCTATGGTCCAGTTTCAGCATTTTGGCCGGGTTGAGGGTAACCATTTTCCAAGCTTCTTCTTGGTTCATTCCACCGTATTTCACGCCCTTTGCTGCTTCCTGATTGAGGCGTCTGCCCATTTCGGCATCATCTGAATTGATACCCACATTCACACCTGCCTCGTGCATCAGTGCTGCGTTATAAGGAATGGCATCATTCACTTCGTACTTGTAAGCCCACCAATCGGAGAACGTGGAGCCGCTTACGCCATGTTCCTTCATCTTGTCGGCCACCTTGTAGCCTTCTAGAATATGCGTGAACGTGTTCATCTTCCATCCCATGCTGTCGGCCACATGCATCAACATGTTTATCTCCTGCTGCACGTAGCTGTGGCAGGTCACGAAACGTTTTCCGTCCAGTATCTCCACCAACGCATCCAGTTCGAGGTCTCTACGTGGTGCGGTTGCCGAAGCCTTTTCTTTTTTCGAGAGCGCATTGAAAGCAGCCCATTCTGTCTTGTACGCCTTTGCGCGGTAGAACGCATCGTAGAAAACCTGCTCAACACCCATTCGGGTCTGTGGGTAACGCGAAGTGTAGTAGTCGCCCCAGTTCGATTGCTTCACGTTCTCGCCCAAAGCGAATTTGATGTGACCTGCGGCATCTTTCACTTTCATTTCCTCAGGCAATTTCCCCCATCGAAGTTTGATGATGCCGCTTTGTCCGCCAATAGGGTTGGCAGATCCGTGCAACAGTTGCGAAGCGGTAACGCCTCCTGCCAATTGTCGGTAGATGTTGATGTCCTCTGAGTTGACCACATCGCTGATGCTTACTTCGGCTGTGACGGCCTGTGTTCCTTCGTTCACCCCTTTGCTGATGGCAATGTGAGAGTGTTCGTCAATGATTCCGGAGGTGACATGTTTGCCTTTTCCGTCAATCTCTTTCGTGCCGGCCGGAACCGATAGTCCTTTGCCCACTGCTTTGATCTTACCGCCTTCTAAAAAGACATCCGCGGCTTCAAGTATCCCTTCTTTTTCGTTGGTCCAGACCGTTGCACTTCTGATCACCACCGGTTCTTGTCTTGGCGATTCCGTGTAGCCATAGGCCATGAACGGATAGACCACTTCTCCGAGAACCGTATCCTTTTCGTTTATCCCTTTATCTCTTTTCTCTTCACCCTTTTCTCCTTTTTCCTTTTTCTCCATTTGCGATGAGAAGGTCAAGGTCCAATCTGCCCACGCCCCATCCGGTGTTTGGCCTTTGCCTCTGAAATTATTGCCATCCTTTCTTCCGGTAAGACGATACTTTGCTTTGGCATCTTTTTCCTCGGCAAACGATATGGTCACCAGTTCGTCTTTGATGGTGAAGTTCACATCCAGCTTTGTCGTGTCGTTCTTAGCAAGCTTAACGCTCGGCTTATCTGCTGTTCCGGTAAGTTCAAACGGCCATGTCTTACCGTTCAATTTCAGTATGTAGTTGGCGCTGATCGAATCTCCAGGGGCCTCGGATATCTTGTATCGTTTGCCCTTGAGCCAGTGTTCGAGAATCACGTTCTTCTCATTGAAAAGATGGTTGGATGTAACGAGGAAATTGGCCAGATTTCCTTTCTGCAAGGAGCCCACTTCTTTTAGTCCAAGCATCTTGGCAGGCACGGTTGTGAGTGCTTCCAACGCAGTGATCGAGTCCAAACCGGCTTCGATGGCCTTGCGCACGGCTGGCCAGAACTCGGCCTCTTTCTCCAAACCGTGCATCGTAAGTGCAAAAGGAACGCCTGCATCCTTCAGGACTTTCAGGTTGGTGGGGGCCAACTCCCAATGCAGCAGTTCCTCGTAGCTTGCCAGCTTTGCATCAAACGGGTCTTCCACGTCAAGCGCATCCGGGAATTTCACTGGTATGATGAATGATC
>JBFHEW010000409.1:0-3491 GCA_041583955.1 Bacteroidia bacterium
ACGCTTTGTCCAGACTGAATCGGGGCGCAGTCCGATTCCGGTATCTGCACCGAACATCCTTGCCGCATTGGCCCTCAACGTGCGGGTGGCACGTTCAAATCCTTCAAAAGAGACCGAGTAATACTGAAAGCCTTCGGGTTGACCGGGCTCCAGAACATACCCGAGTTCCTCATTGAACCGGATGGCCTTGTGATTCCCGTGATGGATCTTTGCCCGGAGCCGTTTCAAACCTACCACGAAAAAAGCCAGTTCCATCATCACCAGAATGGCAAGCATGGGTTGCGCTGTATCCAAAAAACTTGGCTCACCCACAAAAACACCGGCTTCGCCCCATTCTCCATTCATATCCTTTATGTGCAATAGACCTATCGGATAATGTTCGTTCCGAATGATCCAATACAGATTCAACTGCGGATCGAGCGAGTGGAACCACTGCAACTGATCATCACTGCTGAGTACCTTCTGAAACTGCATGCGCGAACGGATGTAGTCCTGATTACGCCACAACCGGACCATTTCGAGGTGTTCCTCGCGCATGGTTTCGAGCACGATTCCATAACGCTGAATCCTCACTGAACAATGGTTTTGATGGCGTATACTGGACGCTTGATCCTATCTGCATAAATACGGCTGATGTAGGTGCCAAGAATGCTCAAGCAGATCATTATGATGCCCGTTGTGAAGAAAATGGCAGTGATGATGGACGCAAACCCGGGTTCTGTACCGATCATGATGCGCTCGTAAATGAAAAAAAGGCCGATACCGAAACAGACCATGGCAATGAGGATTCCCGAAATACTCATTAACCGCAATGGAAAATCGGTGTAGAAGATGATGAGTCGTAGCGCCATGGCAACCAAACTGAAGAACGAATAGCCGGAACTGCCTTCAATGCGCGACTCGTGCTCCACAACCACTTTCCCAATCTTCTCAGTGTACCAATGCACCACTTGATTCAGGAAGAGCTGATCATGCGATTGCTTGGACAACTGCTCTCTCAATTGTGGGCTGATGTACCGGAATGAGGAGCCTATTTCCGCTCCATCTGCCCAACGGAAAACATGCTTCATAAGGTTTGAACCCACACGTTTGATGAATGGATTGCTTTGAGCTGATGTGATTCCGAAAACAATATCTGAACCTGTTTCCTTCTGGTGGTTCAGTAGCTTCGAAATTTCGGCCGGAGGCGTTTGCAGGTCATCATCAATGGTGATAACGGCATCGCCTTTGGCGTTGGCAATACCGCATACCGTGGCTGCATTCTGTCCGTAGTTCCGTGCCAGCCGGATGAGCCGTATCGCTTCGGGATGCAGCCCTTTCAGTCGCTCGAGCTCTGACCAACTTTGTTCGGCACCGCCATCCTCCACAAATAAAACTTCAAATGATACACCTTCGTTTGATAAGCACTCAGAAACACCAATGAACAGCGGTTCAAGTGTTTCCACCGAATTGTAAACCGGTACAACAACAGTTATTTGAGGGGTCGGGCTCAATAGTATATCAACTTTGGACAGACTATGTTTTCTGTTGTTAAAATTACATTACCCCACGACAACCCCACACCGAAACCGCTGAGCAGCATGGTTTTCCTGCCTGCTGCAAGCTGTTCTCCAAGTTGTGTCACCAACGTAAGCGGCACCGTTGCGCAACTGGTATTCCCAAAATCATGCAACGAAGATGGAGCCTTTGTCCTATCAAAGCCAACCTTCCTGACAATGGAATCATTGAGCAACTGATTGGCTTGATGAAGGACAATATGATCGATCTCATTTTCGGTTACCTGTTGCGAACTCATCAGCATTTTTATTTCTGACGCAACCGTTGATAGTCCGAAAGTGAATACGGCCTGACCATTCATACTGAGATGATTCGATTGCCGTACCACTCCTTCCGACACTGTTTCCATCTTCAACGATTGCTCAGTGACCGGATTTCGAAAGCCACCATCTTTGGTGTAGATGGCCTTGAACGCGGCACCATCTGAACCCAAACGGAACACCATCTTCTCGTCAGACGCTGTATCATACTCCAAAGCAGTGGCTGTTCCGGCATCTGCAAATATGGGTCTGAGGCTGAGGTCTTCCTTTGATATCATTCTTGTAATGGTGTCTCCCACAAGTAGCAATCCGCGTTTGATACCGAACGACTTCATCATACCACTCATTACCGAAAGGCCATAGACGTAGCCTGCGCATCCCTGGTTCACATCGATACAGATACAATGGGTGGGAAGTTGGAGTCTGTCCTGCAATTGGGTTGCCGACCCAGGAACCAAATGGTCTGGGGTTTGACTTACAAAAACCATGATTCCGACCTCGGCTGGCGACCAGTTCAGGTCCTGCAGCAGCTTCTCGGCCGCAGACAGGCAAAGATCGGAAGCTGTTGTAGATCCATTCGCAACATGTCGGTATCTGATTCCTACCTGATTGATGATCTCATTCCTCAAACGATCAGAGACCTGGTCGAGGTTGCTGTTATCTTCCTTATCCGAAGGAACCGTGGCAGAAATCCCCTTGATGGAAACACCCGAAACGGAAATCTCATGCATTTTTCTTCAACGCTATGGTAAGTAGGAACAGGTCTTCTATGGTGTTTGCCTTTCTGAACTCCTTTTCGGGAAGGGTTACTCCAAAATGCTCGTCAACCGCTGCAATGAGAATAAGGGCCTGCATGGACGACCACTCTTCCAGCTCGCGGAACCGAACAGGTGCTTCAATAGCAGAATCATCGGCAAACAGACTTTTCACAACGGCAATAAAATCAGGTAATGTAACGCTCATTCTTTCCACGCTTCCTTCATCACGAATGTAATGATCTGTATACAGAATTCAATTGGTTGATATGTTGAAACGCTCAATATAGTCCTTAAACCGGACCTTGATCGCATCCGCATCCAGGCCATAATGGTCTGCCGAATAGTTATGTTTCCCCCTGTTATCGGGCCTGTCGCGGCTCAAATAAGCCTCCATTTTCTGCTCATTCACTGGAGTGATGTTGAAATGGGAAGTGATCCGGTTCACTGCGGCAATAGGCTCATGCAGCAGGGTTTTAAAATTGACATCCAGAAAACGTTCCTCGCCCACTCGGTCCCTTACGGCCAAGCCACGCTCAATTCCTTGTTTGAACCGTTCTTCGATATATGGGCCCAATTCGGTTGGTTCAAACTCACCGTAAAGCAGTCGCCAATTAAGAGATGCCAGGCTGCAGTAGCTCGGAATACTTCTGCTTGGGTCTCTATGCGTCCATACGATGCAAGCGTCAGGAAACACTTCTAAAAGTGCATCCAAGTGCCACATGTGGTCTGGGCATTTGAGGATGAGTTTCTTGTCTGGCACCCGATGGACCATTACCTGCAGGAACTTCTTGTACTCGCGGTAGGACGGGGTCATATCGTGTTCGAGAATGAATTTCCCGTAATCGGGCCAACGACTGGTCATTTCCCAATTGGGCACAGTGAACTGAGGGATGAACAAAGACCAACATTCCTCCAG
>JBFHEW010000410.1:0-3490 GCA_041583955.1 Bacteroidia bacterium
GCTTAACGACAAAGGATATTCTACCAACGTTGGAGACGAAGGTGGATTCGCACCTAACCTGAAGTCCAATGATGAGGCTGTGGAGGTTATTCTGAAGGCCATTGAGAATGCAGGTTATCTCCCGGGCGAGGACGTGTATTTGGCAATGGATGCTGCCTCGTCTGAGTTTTATTTGAAGAATGAGGGTGTCTATCACCTGCACAAATCCTCTGGCGATAAATTGAGCAGCAGCGACATGGTTTCGCTGTGGAAGGATTGGTCATCCAAATACCCGATCGTTTCCATTGAAGATGGTTTGGACGAGAACGATTGGACCGGGTGGAAACAGCTTACAGATACCATAGGTGATAAGGTTCAGTTGGTTGGAGACGACCTTTTTGTGACCAATGTAGAGCGTCTTGGCCGAGGAATCGAGCAGGGAATTGCCAACTCCATTCTGGTGAAAGTGAATCAGATAGGCTCTTTGACCGAAACCATCAATGCGGTCAAAATGGCAACTGCCAACCGCTATACCTCAGTGATGAGTCATCGTTCCGGAGAAACCGAAGATGTTACCATTGCCGATCTTGCAGTCGCTTTGGGCACCGGACAGATCAAGACCGGTTCGGCATCGCGTTCTGACCGTATTGCCAAGTACAATCAGCTGTTAAGGATAGAGGAATTGTTGGGCGATGAAGCTCAGTTCCTTGGCAGATCCATGAAGTTCATCAAGAACCGTTAATCGGGGTTCGTAACGGCTCGGATGGCTGATCCGGTGGGCTGTTTTACCGGGTATACGGTTATGCCATCCTGGTCGTAGATCGGTGCTTCAAGCAGTTGTCTTATGCTCTGGTCATTTTCAGTGAGCTCCGTATTCGAATAGAGGAATCTGGCTCCTTGGGCTACATGTTCGCTCAATTGATCGGCAGTGAGCCAGTTCTGTTCAAACGTCCATCCTTTCTTATTGATGTGATACAGGAATATGTGGGTCGATGGGTCATTGCCCACTACCACCAACGCATCGTTCGGTACGAGGTTTCGGAGTTGATCCTTATTGGCATGAACGGCTGCTTCATTTCCCATGGGAGTCCAACGACCTTCCGCGCGCAGATAGGCCGTCAATGGAAGAATGAATACCGCAATGGTGCCCAAGTAACGCATCCATTTTGAATCATGCGCTAGTGTTTTCTTTGCTCCGGCAGCAACAACGATGAATAGCAGTGGCAGGAACGGAAAGAGGTAGTAATCGTGTGCTAAACCGATCATGTTGACCTCGTAGAGGTAGTAGAGCGAAATGAAGTAAAGCATGATCAGCTCAACACTGAATTGCTTCATTTTTTCCGCGCTACTGAAGAAAGCGACCGCTCCCACGAGGAAGAACAGCACAGAGCCGTAGTTCAACAATAATTCCGGTAAAAGAGCGTGGAAGGTACCCCAGATGGTATTCAAAGCCGCATGGTAATCAAACGCGGCTTCGGCACCTACACCACCTATCAGCGCCACGTTGGTCCACTGCGGAATGACCCAAGCATACCATGCGGCCGCAGGTGCCACAAGAGCAAGAAGCATAAAAGCCGCTTTGAATGCAGCAGAGGCATTTTTGGATCGCAGCTGCCCAACGAATACCGGAATGTAACCCACTCCGAACAGGATGAACGGAAGTTTTACGGCCGTGGCCAATGAGAGGAAAAGCCCGAACAACGCAAGCGTCCTCAAGGACCGATCGGTCTGATGTCTTTTGAGAAAAACAAACGCCCATACAGCCAATGAAAGAGCCAGGTTGTCGGGTAATGGATTCACAGAGTAGTAGAACAATACTGGCGACCAAGCGAAGCACCAGGCACCAATGGCGCTGAAAAACGTAGACAATCCATAAGCACGCAGTAGTTTGTAAAAACCGAATGTTCCGAACATCGAGATGATGAACGTCAGCATTCGGGCAATGATGAGTTCGCTGCCGAACCATCGATAAAACCACGCAAAGACCCACTGCATCAGCGGGAACTCCATACGGAAAATGCCATCTCCTGCGCCTCGTGAATTGATGCGAGGATTGAGAATGTTCATATCCTCAAAGGCAAAATTCTCCACAACGGTCATGGTCTGGGTCTGGCGCCATGCATGTATTCCCATGATGTCGAGATGCCAGATGTTCCAATGCAAGGCAACGCCAAGCACCATGATCGCAAAAAGGATGTGTTTGGATTTTATCGCCATCAACATTGGGCGAATTTAAACAACTGGTCATGCTTGTGGTTATTTTAGCACGCATGGGATACAGCTCGTTGGAACAGTGTGTGAATGACCTGGAGAAGCACGGTCATTTGGTGAGGATAAAGGAAGAGGTCGATCCGAATCTGGAAATGGCCGCCATTCATCTCCGTGTGTTTGAAAACAACGGGCCGGCACTTCTTTTTGAGAATGTAAAGGGGTCACGGTTCCGAGCCGTTTCAAACCTTTTCGGTAGCATGGACCGTAGCCGGTTCATTTTCCGCGATTCACTCGAGCGGGTCAAGCGCTTGGTGCAGTTGAAAGGTGATCCATCGCTGTTGATGAAGAATCCTTCATGGGCTTTTTCGGCCATGAGAGGTGGTTTCAATGCGTTGCCGCTACCGATGAGATCAGGATTCCAAGAAGTATCCATCTCCGATCTTCCACAGATCAAATGTTGGCCGATGGATGGCGGTCCGTTCGTCACACTTCCTCAAGTGTATTCCGAAGATTTCGACAGGCCCGGTGTCCTCAGTTCCAATTTAGGCATGTACCGCGTCCAATTGGGTGGCAATGATTACGTGCAGGACAAGGAGATAGGGCTCCACTATCAGCTGCATCGCGGAATTGGCGTGCATCAGACCAAAAGCAATGCGGCTCGGCAACCGCTTAAGGTTGCAGTGTTCATAGGAGGGCCACCCTCTCATTCGTTTGCCGCTGTGATGCCGTTGCCAGAAGGGCTACCCGAAGTGAGTTTTGCCGGAGCCTTGGGCGGAAGGAATTTCCGTTACTTCAAACAGGATGGATTCACGGTATCGGCCGATGCGGATTTTGTCATTCTTGGTGAAGTTCATCCGATGGAGAACAAGCCCGAAGGACCATTCGGTGATCACTTGGGTTATTATAGTCTCAAACATGATTTTCCATTGATGCGGGTGAAGCGGGTACTCGCCAAAAAGAATGGTATCTGGGCCTTTACCGTTGTTGGTCGTCCACCTCAGGAGGATACCAGTTTTGGGGCGTTGATACATGAAATAACAGGTTCCATCATTCCGCAGACCATTCCTGGCCTGCACGAAGTGAATGCCGTAGATGCCGCAGGGGTTCATCCGTTGCTGTTGGCGGTCGGAAGCGAGCGCTATACACCTTACATGGAAGTGAAGCGGCCACAGGAGCTGCTCACCACGGCAAATGCCATTCTTGGGTTCAACCAGATGTCGTTGGCCAAGTACCTTTTCATCATTGCCAAGCAGGATGCAACAACCCCGAAAGCGAAAGATGAAGAAGCGTTTTTCAAGTA
>JBFHEW010000411.1:0-3488 GCA_041583955.1 Bacteroidia bacterium
AAGGAACTGAACTCAGAGACGCCTCATCTCATCTTTCAGTTCCTTGTGGTGAAACCCAATGAACATCAGTTGGAGGATGTGAAGAAATTAGGGGCCGAAGTGGGCGTGGACGAAGTGCGTTTCAAGACCGCGCAGATCTACGATTACGAGAACGACCCGAACCAACTCATTCCAGATAACGAGAAATACAGTCGCTACAAGAAGACGAAAGACGGCCATACCACCATTAAGAATCCGTTGCTGAACCACTGCTGGAAACTTTGGCATTCATGCGTGCTGACGTGGGACGGATTGGTGGTTCCCTGCTGTTTCGATAAGGATGCCACGCACCAGTTGGGCGACCTCAAAAAGAACTCGTTTGACGAGATCTGGCAGGGCAACAAGTATCAGGAGTTCCGTGCTTCCATATTACGCAGTAGAAGCGAGATCGATATCTGTGCCAATTGCACAGAAGGCACCAAGGTCTGGGCATAACTTGTTGATTATCAAATAATAAATCCGGATACGTGGGTTTATTTCCGTAGCTTGCAAGAGACGCCTCTCTTCCAATCACCTAAATCCCATCAGAAATGAGCCGAATCGTATCAATGACAGCATTGCTGTTCGCTATCCTTATTGGGTCAGGCAACAACACCTACGCAAAGAATGAGGTGGTCGTATCCTGTTCCGAAGCGGATGCAGAAATATTTGTCAATGGGCAGCCAATGGGCCGAGGTACGGCCACGGTTGTGGTCCCTAAGAACGGGCAGGTGAATGTGCTGGTATTCAAATCCGGTTTCCTTCGAGAAGAATTCACCTTCTTCGATAAGAAGGATAAGCCCAAGCCGCCCAAAACCCTGTTCGTTAAAATGAAGCCTGATGATGCATTTGAGGCCTCGAAACAGACCGATATTGCCAATGTTAACCTCGACCTGAGCACCTCCAAAGAGGAGGATGATGTGTGGTTGGTCATCAACAGGATCATTCTTTCCTATTTCGATGTTATTGAGACCACCGATAAGGAGACAGGCTACATCAGAACCGCCTGGACCATCCAGACATTTACACAATCAACGGTCAGAACTCGAGTCATCGTGAAACTGGCCTCCAAGGATCCGCTGAGCTACAAGTTCAAGATCATCAGCGAGATCGCGGCCGGTCCGAACGTGAGCGCGAAGGACGATCAGTTGTTCAAGGAATGGGACCGGGTTCTGAGAAAACTCGAACCACTTGCAGAGGAACTTCCTTCGAGAGTGCTCTGACTAGCGTGAACCGGAGAGATAGGCCTGCACCATTCTGATCTGACTGTAGCTGTACTGTCCGTTGAGTTTCGCGTAGATCTCGCCCGAGTTGGCTCCTTTGTTTTCGGTCAATACCTGCTCAATCGTTTCGCGGTCGTCCTCTTCCATGTACTTGTCAATGGATAGTTCGCCTGCTTCAATACCCTTGGCAATATGCCCTTCGATGGTGGTGTTGGCCAATCCGCGCTTCTCGGCAATCTCGGCAATGCTGAGGCCGTCTTTTGCCAATTCGTAGGTGATCCTGTAGGTGGCGCCTTTTTCCGGCTTGGCACCTTTCTCCTTTTTCGGTTTGCGTGTTTTTCCCGACTTCGTTCTGGTGTTCTTCGGATGTTCCTGCACGTAGGAAGTGATCTCATTCACCATCGATTTTCTCTTTGCAATGCGCGCTTCGTCCTTTTTGGGCTGTGGGGTAACCTCTTTGCCTTCAATGATGCAACGCGCAATGTGTTCGGCCATGTCCATCTGCTCCCACTTTTTCATGAAGAGCAGGTCGATCTCTGCCAAGGCCGTTTGGTAGGTCTTGGTCCGCGAGAATTGCTTCACTTCTTCCACGTGTTTCACCAATATGGACAGGTTTTTCTGAACAAAATCGATGTAGTAGGCACTCCCTTTACCGATCCGTTCAAGCAGTTTATCGTACTCACGGTGGTGTAGGCAATAACGGATCTGTTGCCTGAACTTGTCGGTGTTTCCCGATTCCTTGGCAATGTTGCCCGAGAGTATTGCCAGGGCAGATTTCATTTCCTCGTCCTCGAATTCGCCACTCGAATCATGCTTCTGCTCAATCTGAGCGATCAGCTTCTGGATCTCGCTCAGGTCGAAGGTCTCTGCCATAAGCGAAGCGAGGTAAATGGCCTGTTCCTGCTGCAGAATGGTGTTCAAAGGCTGCTGTGCGTCTTTCACTTTCCCGAATTCCACCACCTGATCATCGGTAGAAACCACGCTCGAGTCGATCTTTGTTCTAAGAATAAGTCCGTTCAACGAAGTGAGGCGGGAGAGCGCCACGTAAACCTGACCGGGTGCAAACGCGCGACCGACATCGATAACGGCCCTTTCGAACGTCAGACCCTGGCTTTTGTGAACGGTTATGGCCCAAGCCAATTTTATCGGATACTGGCTGAATTTACCCACCACTTCTTCTTCCAGGTCCTTGGTGGTCTCATTCACAGTGTACTTCTTGTTCTCCCATGTCTCCCGTTTAAGCACGTAGGGCTCTTCTGTTCCGGCCATGGTCACCTCAATGCGTTCTCCTTTGATGGATTTTATCTTGGCCAGCTTGCCGTTGAAGTAGGCCCCATCCACCGTATCGTTCTTCACAAACATGATCTGTGCGCCTTCTTTCAGCTCCAGACTGCTCAGTACCGGGTAAATGTTCTCGGGGAAATCGTCTTCCACCTCTGCCTCGAAATAGTGTGTTTCCGCTTCCAGTTTGTCCAACTCCTGGCGGTTCAGTTCGTCTGCCTTGTAGTTGTGTGTGGTGATGGTGATGGTGTCTTTCGGAATGGAACCGCCTTCATGGAAATGTGCGTTCAATTCGTCAATATCGGCCTGCGTAACGATGTTGTTGCGTAGGTTGTTCAGGATGGAGATGAAGGTATCGTCCTGCTGCCGGAAGATCTTGTCCAGCTCTATGTACACGAATCCTGCCTGCCGCAATCCCACCGACTCGAAGAAGTGCGGACTACGATAGTACTGGCTCATTTTGCTCCATTCGTGGTCACGTACCACAGGGGGAAGTTGGTACACGTCACCTATCATGAGCAATTGCACGCCACCGAAAGGCTGCGAATAATTGCGTTTCACGCTGCGCATGCGCGAATCGATGGCATCGAGCAGGTCGGCACGGAGCATGCTCACCTCATCAATGATGATAAGGTCGATGTTCCGAAGCACATCACGCCTCTTTGCGTTGAGTGGATGGCGTCTTACCAGACTGCGTTGCGTGTAGAAACTGGCGCCATCGGGCAGTTCGTCAGGTAGGTTCCTGTCTGGAAGAAACGTTCCCAGTGGCAAAAGGAATTGAGAATGGATGGTAGTTCCATTCGCATTCAGCGCTGCAATGCCTGTGGGTGCCAGAATCACGTGTTTCTTATGCGTGGAGGCCGCCAACTGACGCAGGAAGGTGGTTTTGCCCGTTCCGGCCTTCCCGGTAAGGAAAACGTGCCGATTCGTACTGTTCACAAATCGCGCGGCCAAAGCGGCCATTTC
>JBFHEW010000412.1:0-3470 GCA_041583955.1 Bacteroidia bacterium
CAGAGACCGCAGTAGGTGCAGTGACCACGGGAGCTATGCACGGAGCTGTTGTGCTGACACCGAAATCATCAAATCCTATGTAATTCGGAGAGAAGGTGGCATTGATACGGATAGCGAAATAGTAGACGCCACTGCTCGATGGCGTGAACGGCCGAACTACCTGCTGATACGTTGCTACCGAGGTAGTGGCCGATGTGATGAACGAAGAACCCAATTGAGTAGCGCCTGCTGCTGTCTGATCCGTATCGTAGAACACGTCTCCGGTCCAACCGGCAACTCCATCGCCTACAAACCAGAAATCGAAATAATAGGTGGTGCCTGCCGTGAGGCTGAAGCCAGGGGTCCAGATGAACTCGTTGGTGGCTGTCCAAGCGTTGGTGATGTAGTTGTTGCCTGTACGCGCATTATGCTGAGTGTGTGTACCCGCATTCGCTGACCGCCAATCACCGTTCTCCTCGAACCAACATGGCGGATAGGCTGTGGTGCCAACGGTCACGATGCTTTCAAATCCTTCCGTCCATGGGAAGGTGGTTATCGGAGCACATGGAGTGGTGAACGAATAGGCCGAAGACCAGGCGCTGTATGTGCCCGAACCGCAATCACTACGGACAAAAACATAATATGTGGTCTGTGGAGATACCGGAACGTTGGTGACCGAAGTTCCGGCCGCATCGGTTCCTGTGTTGGCCGCATTGCTTGGCATAACGTTCGATGTGGAAATGACATACTCATAGCCATTACTTGGCGCTGGGTTGGCGGCATTCCAATTCAATGTGACCGATGTGCCAGAGACCGCAGTAGGTGCAGTGACCACGGGAGCTATGCACGGAGCTGTTGTGCTTACACCGAAATCATCAAATCCTATGTAATTCGGAGAGAAGGTGGCATTGATACGGATAGCGAAGTAGTAGACACCACTGCTAGATGGCGTGAAAGGCCGAACTACCTGCTGATACGTGGCTACCGAGGTGGTGGCCGATGTGATGAACGAAGAACCCAATTGAGTAGCCCCTGCTGCTGTCTGATCCGTATCGTAGAACACGTCTCCGGTCCAGCCGGCAACTCCATCGCCTACAAACCAGAAATCGAAATAATAGGTGGTGCCTGCCGTAAGGCTGAAGCCAGGGGTCCAGATGAACTCGTTGGTGGCTGTCCAAGCGTTGGTGATGTAGTTGTTGCCAGTGCGCGCATCGTGCTGAGTGTGTGTACCCGCATTCGCTGACCGCCAATCACCGTTCTCCTCGAACCAACATGGCGGATAGGCCGTGGTACCAACGGTTACGATGCTTTCAAATCCTTCTGTCCATGGGAAGGTGGATATCGCTGCACATGGAGTGGTGAAAGTCTGTGGGCCTACCCAACTGGAAACATCTCCTCCACCGCAATCGGATCGAACCCAATAGTAATAGGTTGTACTAGCATTGATTCCGGATGAAACAACGACACTTGTTCCGGCAGCATCCACGTAAGAACTTGGCGTAGGTCCGGGTGCAACGTTCGATGTACTGAAATAGACATCGTAGTTGCCTGGATCGGGACTGGCAGCAGTCCAAGAGATGGTTGCAGAACTTGCAGTTACCGCAGACGAACTCAAGCCACTTGGTAACGCAGAGCAACTGGCACAGACACCAGAGTAAATGGCCTGTATGGCAAAGCCGGCCGCCACACCCGAACCGTCTGAGTTGAATCTGATGGTGAGCGTCTGTCCGGGATTGCTGGTGTAAGAGACCGTACCAGACCCATTCGTATAAGATGCCAATTGCGTTCCGGTGATGCCAACGCCATCATATATGCGGATGAAATCATAGCTCCCGCCAGATTCCACGGTATACGTACCTGATAAAGTGATGACGCCCGTACCCGAATTGGTAAGAATGGTGTGTCCATCAACACCGCTCGAATAGTTGGTAGTAGGTCCGGCATGGTCGTACAACCAGTTGCTGGTACCACACGAAACAGTGGAATTTCCTGAGGAAGGAATATTCACAGAACCGCAGCTTGATCCGGTAAAGGAAACCGTATTTGCTGATGGAGTGCTCGTGGAACTGAATGAACAAGTGGAAACAAGGCGGTAGTAATTCGTTCCTGTTGAAGTTGTCAACGAGTATGAAGCGCTGGTAGCAGTGGCAATATCAGACCACGGTCCTCCGCTTGAAGTGGCTGTCTGCCACTGGTAAGAAACCCCAGCGTCTGTGCTCAGGCCGGATGCTGTCATGTTCACGGATCCTCCGGAACAACCAGACGCAGAAGAGATAGAAACCGTTCCTGCATTAGGGGCGCCTGTACAGTTAGCTGGGGCCTGACCCACCAACTGGATATTGGGTAAATTGCTGTATCTGTTCGTAGCGGTAGGCGGGCTTGAGGGGTTTGGGTTGGTAGAATCACTACGATACATGATACCCCGGTTGGTAACACCACTAGTCCGAGCGCGCCAGTAAGTAAGTGAGCCAAAACCTACCTTATTCTCATCAACGGCAACAACAATATTACTGGAGCCATCCCAGATGAACGGAGTGGAAAAGGTAATCTCCATCCAGTTTCCCGGAGCCGGAAAGGTTACTGCACCAGAATAGACCTGAGTCAAGTTTCCGATCGGCTCCCAGTCAGTGGTCGAAGCGAATGCAGTCCGAGTGGAGTTCCCTAAGTAAACTGTCCAGTCGTCAAAAGTGGTCGTTGCCGTAGAACCACCCGCTGTGGTGCCACTGCCAAGACCGTTGTAGTAGAAACGGATTTTGGAAATCACAGTCAGCCCAGTACCTCCGGCCGAAGTGTACTCACTCGCCAAGTAGATTCCTTGGGAGTAAGTGTAGCCGAAATTGCTCACAATTGGTAAGTTGGCACTGGTTGTCGTGGCGGTTCCAATTGTAATATCGGTCTGGGCCAAGGCCGATCCGAACATCAAATTGAAGCCAAATAACAGGTAAAGAAAAAGCCCGCTGAAAGTGCGAGCATCATTTTTAGCGAATAAACGTTTTTTCATAGATCAACAGTTAAAAAAAGCCAGCATTTTCAGCAGAAACCACTGCGTGAATCACATAGCAAAAGATGAAGGTCCATAAAAAGTCGATCGAAGATTCATCGACATAACAATGAAATTCGAATTTTAATCGAATTTTAATCCCTTTGTGTTCAGCCAGTTGCGTCAGGTAGAGCAGACGTATCCCGAGATAGATGAAGTTTGCTCACTCTTGGAACTTGGATCTTGCTCTTTCTCCTAACTTCGCTACCAATGATCCGGTCATCTCATTTCATTTTTTGCAGCATGTTGCTATCGAGTGTGGTCTTCGGGCAAACAGATGATGACCCCGTGCCCTTCAATATACAAAAGCAACATCAGGTGGGTATCGGATTCGCAAGCACCGGCTTCAGTTCCAATTTCAGCTATTTTGTTTCACCTCACTACGCGTTCCGTTACCATAGGCATTGGTTCGGCTTCACTCCGTTCTACGGCCGGTTGGATGGGCTGGCAC
>JBFHEW010000413.1:0-3455 GCA_041583955.1 Bacteroidia bacterium
GCAGGCCAATCCGGAAGGCAGCAAACGCAACTTCACGGTTCAGTTCGAGAACCTCAGCGAAAAGGATATGCCGGTAACCATTACCCAACCCGAATTCATGCGCAGAATGGCCGATATGCAGAAGCTGAGCGGACAGGGCGGCATGATGGGAATGGGTGGTTTTGAGATGTATAATCTCGTGGTGAATGCCAACCACCCGAAAGTGGGCGAAATACTACGCAGCAAAGGCGAGAACAAGGACAAAAAGGCCAAACAGCTTTGCGACCTTGCCCTACTGAGCCAAGGCCTGCTGAAAGGCAAAGACCTCAGCGAGTTCCTGAAGCGCAGTGTGGAAATGATCTGATAGCTGTTAGCGATCAGGTTCTAGCTATTGGCGCCAGACCAAATGATGAGGCCCCGTTCTGAGTTCAGAACGGGGCTTTTTATGTCTTAGAACTGTAATAATCGGACACAATCTTGTTTGATTCCACAAAGAACCATCTGTTACTTTGTTTTCATCAAACTGAAACACCATGCGAACGCTCTTCCTATTCCTGCTTCTTATCAGCCATTCAATGCTTGTTTCGGCACAGGTCATTAACGTGCCTGCTGACCAATTGACCATTCAGGATGGTTTGAATGCAGCCAGTTTTGGCGATACCGTTCTGGTAGCACCGGGCACTTACTTCGAGAATATCACTTGGCCGAATGTGAATGGCATTAAACTGATTGCCGAAGGCGATACTTCGGATACGTTTATTGATGGCTCGGCACTGGAAAGAGTAATACATATTCAAGGGCATACGATAGACACGCTAACATTTATTGAAGGGTTTACGATACGAAATGGTCGTGGCATTGGAATCTTCAACGGGTCAGGTATCTTCTGCGATTCATCATCCGTCTTTATTAACTATTGTAGGGTAACCAATAACTCAGGAGCAAACGGAGCTGGCATTGCTTTCCTTAACTCAAACTCAATAGTCGAAAACAGTACAATCGACAAAAACTTGGGTTCATGGACAATGAACAGCGGCACTGGTATGCTTGCAGTAAATCATTCAGATATTTATGTCCGTAACTGTAAAATCGCGTACAATAGTGCCTCTTTTGATTTATGGAAAGCCTTTGGGATTGGTGTAAATCTCCAATCAGGATCTAAGGCACATTTCGTTAATTCTGAGATTTCTCATAATCGGGTACAATTCACGGAATCCGGAGAATCTCGCGGAATCGGTATTTACATCAGTGGACCATCAGAATTGTACATGTACAACTGTTCCGTGAACGCGAACTTATCTTCTTCTCCAGTTGTATACAACAGAGGAGCTGCAATAAACGCTGAGTCAGCAGGGAAAATCGTGCTTGAAAATGTCGAAATAAAAGACAATGTAGCCGAACACGCCACAGAAAACAGTACTGGTATTGTAGCCATAAATTGTAGCAACACACAGTTCAAAAATGTCGTCATTAAAGAAAACACATTGAAACTCAGAACAAATGAGTTCAATGCAAATCGAGGTGTGTTAATTACCAACGGCAACTTCAGTGGTGATGGACTTGTGATAAAAAACAATCTACTTATTATCGAAAACAGTCCCGTTGAAATACGAGGTGGCGCGATGGATGTCGGTGGCTCGGGTCTGTTCGAATTGAAAAACAGCCTTATCGTGGGTAATGGCGTGAACGCCCATTTAAGTGGAACTAGTTACGCTGGGGTCATAAAGTTCAATGGAACAGTGCTTGCTAAACTCACGAATACCACTATTGCGGATAATTTCAATAATGCTGATGAGAACATCTTTCCTGCAAGCATTGATGCCAACACAACCAACTTAACTATACTGAACAGCATCGTCTACAATCCCAATATTCAATCAGAAATTGAAGGTACAAATGTGTCCGTTGAGTATTCTAACATTAAAGGCGGTTTTACAGGAACAGGAAATATTGATGCGGACCCCATGTTCTTCGGAAATGGAGATTACCGTCTGCAAACTTTCTCGCCCTGCATCAATAGCGGTACCACAGTTGGCGCACCACTCACCGACATTGAAGGCAACCCGCGCCCTATGCCTATTGGGACCAACCCCGACATGGGTGCCTATGAAGATGATAATCCATCCACTTCGATTGCTGAAGTTGAAGACATGTTGGATTTGAACATATATCCAAATCCTACAAATGGCATCATCAACCTTAATTCAAGCTTGAAGGTTATTGAGATTCGAGTTACCGATTCGAAGGGTTCGATCGTTTTAAAACGTCCTAATGTGTCGAATCAATTGGATCTTTCAGGTCTGTCGAATGGTGTTTTTACACTTCAGATTGAAACCAGTGAAAAGCTACTGACCGAAAAGGTCATGCTGCTACGCTAAACTACTTCCTCACAAAATCAGCGTATCTCCTCATATCCATCACCTTTCTGAGTTCGCTGTAAACCATGCTGTTCAATAGCCGATGCGGCACCAGGTTACCGGCTAACCACATTCTGAACGAATCCCTTCCGTAAACGATTTTCGGTTTCTGTGCTTGAATGCTCTTGATCACGTGCCGCACCATCTTTTCGGGTGGGGTGGTCAGGTATTTCTTGGAGAATTCCTTGCCATTCTCTTTACGGGCAATGTTGGTATCGATGCCTCCGGGATGAACGCAATGGACCGAAATGGGGCTCTCGTGGAATTCGATGGCCAGTGCCTGTGTAAAACCGCGAACGGCAAATTTACTGGCGCAGTAATCGGAGTTGTTAGGAATACCCACCAGCCCGAACACGCTCGATACATTGACCACAGCCCCTTCGTTATTGGCCACCAATTGAGGCAGAAAGGCCTTGGTTCCGTGCACCACTCCGAAGAAGTTGATGTTCATGATCCGCTGGTAATCTTCTATGGAGGTGTGGTAGGCCGTTTCGGTGGAACCTTCGATCCCCGCGTTATTGATGATGACGTGCGCGTTTCCGAATCTGCCCTTCACATTCTCCGCAAAGGTGAACACTCTATCCTTGTCCGAAACATCGAAGACCTCCGAGTAGACTTCTGTAGCCCCTTGCTTCTGGAGGATTCCAAGGGTCTCAGCGAGCGCATCTTCCTCATAATCATTCAGTGCCAGCTTTGCTCCCAACGTGGCGAATTCGGTGGCGTAGGCACGCCCCATGCCCGACCCGGCTCCTGTTACCACCACTACTTTGTTCTTGAAATCCTTCATTGTCTATTGGATGATGTGATGTTTCGGTTTGAAGTTCTTGGCCATTCTCAGGTACGTGAAACTGAACCCAGGGAACATCGCAATGACGTGGCCGCTCTTGCTCTGATACCAGCTCTTGCAACCGCCCGACTTCCACACGGTCTGCTCCATCTCTGAATGGATCATGCTGGTGTATTCGTTCTCCGATTCAGGCTTCACTTCAATTGCCTTAGCATTAGTGGCAAGCACATGCTTGATGCTCTTCATCATGTAATGCATCTGCGCTTCTATGA
>JBFHEW010000414.1:0-3445 GCA_041583955.1 Bacteroidia bacterium
CCTAAGCCTGAGCACCAATCTTGGGCTTCTTTTCACGTTCAAATATTTCAACTTCTTTGTAGAAAGTCTGAACAGCGCTGTAGGTCTATTCAGCAACACCTTTCATCTTGAAACCGCAAACCTGATACTGCCTGTCGGTATTTCGTTCTACACGTTTCAAACGCTGAGCTATACGATAGACATTTACAAGGGAGAGCAAAAACCGGAGCGACACTTTGGCAAATTTGCGCTGTTCGTTTCCTTCTTCCCTCAGTTGGTTGCTGGTCCTATTGAGCGATCGGTGAATCTTCTGCCTCAGTTCGGAAAGAAGATCACTTTCAATTACTCGCAGGTTGTTTCGGGCATGCGCCTCATGTTGTGGGGACTCTTCAAGAAAATGGTGATTGCCGACCGATTGGCGCTTATCGTGAACGAAGTTTACGGACATCACGAGAACTATGCCGGATTCCAACTTATTCTTGGAACGGTTTTCTTCGCCTTTCAGATCTACTGCGACTTCTCAGGCTATTCTGATATCGCCATTGGAGTTGCTCGAACATTAGGCTTCGACCTGATGACCAATTTCCGCATTCCGTACTTCTCCAAAAGCATCCGTGAATTCTGGGGTCGATGGCACATTTCGCTTAGCACATGGTTCAGAGACTACGTGTACATTCCTCTGGGAGGAAACCGTACTTCAGAATCCAGATGGTTCTTCAACCTGTTCATCACGTTCCTGATCAGCGGATTGTGGCACGGTGCAAATTGGACGTTCGTCATCTGGGGAGCCCTTCATGGCGCATACCTTGTGGCTGCCATTGTCCGAGACAAACTGGCTTCTAGTCTAAACGTCACCTGGCTCAAGTTCAATTCGGAAAACCTTATGGGTCGTATGGCCAACGTGGGGCTTACATTCGCCTTGGTCTGTTTGGGATGGGTTTTCTTCAGAGCCGATTCTGTTTCGGATGCTTTCCACATCATCATCAACATGACCCAACTCAGTAAAGCACAACTCGGTGTGTTCATGTTCGGAGAATTGTTGAAAGATGAACTGATCCTATCATTTCTGTTCTTACCAGTTCTTGTTGGAACAGAATTCCTCAGCAGAAAAACCACTATTGAAGAGGAAATTGGCCAACTTCCTCAACTCGTTCGATGGTTTTTCTACGTGATCTTTGGGATGTTCATCACACTTTTCTCCGTTTTCGGAAGCCAGGAATTCATTTACTTCCAATTCTGATAGATGATCAAACTGTTAAGTAGATTGTTCGGGTTTTGTCTTCTGGTTATCGCGATAACCAATTTCTCGCTATCGTTAATTGGCGGTCTGCCCTACAAGAATTTCGATCCGTGTAGAATGAATTTCATTTCTGACAATCTTCAAGATTACAACGTCCTATTCATTGGATCGAGCAGATTCGGTCGCCAGATCGATCCGGTACAGTTCGATTCTGCTACTGCCGATTATCGCTTCCACTCATACAATTATTCGTTTGACGCAGCATTCGCTCCCACAACGATCAATCTTGCCAACCATCTTTTAGATGATGACTCGCATAAGATCGAACTGATCATTCTTGAGTTGACCCCTATCGAGTTTACCGACCGACTGGACCCCGATCACGTAGCACGTTCCATCGGATGGTACAGCATGGATGATTTTGCATTTCTCGCTAATTCCAGATCCGGAAAGTCTGAAATCATGACCGAATCATTGAGAACATCTGCCAATAGGTTCTTCCTGTTGACATATCGCACCCTTGCAGTAGGAGAATTCTGGAAACGTATTGTGCTCAACGCAGACGATTGTAGTTCGAACAGCAACACCGCAGAACCCTTGCCTCGAAAAGAAATGACGGCAGCATTGAATACCAAGATGAATGAAATCAGGGAGGCCAACTCGAATAAAAACCTTCAGTCCTATAACCTTGACCTCAGCTCTTCTTCGTACTTGAACAAGTTGAACCTTTTGGATTCCAGATGCAAAGAAGCTGACATTCAACTTATCATGGTTGTTTCACCGCGAATGGATATAGAGGAAATCCGCTATGTGGAATCGTTAGCAAAGCTTCTAGACCAAAAAAACGTTGTTCGATTGAACAGTGCTACAGAGCATCCTATTCTTTACAGTTCGGCTCTAACTGCAGACGCAAAGCATTTCAACAAAGACGGAATACCCATTTTCACAGAGTCCCTGACCTCTTGCATTCGCACCATACTGGAACAAGAAAACGCTGGTCCCAATGAGAGTATTGATCTTTAAGGCGGTTACCTTTCTTTTCCTGTTATTGTTCGGGTCGCAGGTGTTGATCAAACCCTTTATCTACCATGAATTCTGGGGGGCTCCGCTATTCATCTCGAAGTACGATCGTTTCTTCAATCCGGAATCGGACCACAACGCTGTGTTCGTTGGCTCATCCAGAACATTCAGGAATACGGACCCAAGCGTTTTCGATTCCATAACAGGACTGAAAAGCTTCAACTTCGGAATAGAAGAAGTGGGATGTCCATTCAATTACACGCTCACAGAAAAGATCATCTCTTCAAAAAAGGCAGAGAACCTCGACTACCTGTTTCTGGAACTGTTTTCTCCCGAAGGCAATTTACCGGAGGAATTGATGACAGACGTGAATCAAACGAACAAGTCGTTGTTTTGGAACGAACCGTTTGGTTTTGTTTTTTCGGTAAGAGCACTGACGGAAAGCAAAACACTCTCGATCAGCGAAAAAACCACTGAAATTAAGGTTCACCTATTTGCTTTCCTCCAATCAGCATTCAAACTGGGATTTGTCCAACGAATTCTGGATTCGGAATCCAAACGCCTTCACGATGATTATCTTGGAGCACTCCGAAATGGTTACTACTCCTATGATGAGGAATTTGCGACTCCATTCGGGGGGTATCTAGCAGACCGAATAACAGAAATGCAGCAACATCCTGAGCTACTTGAAGAACGCATGTTTTCCAGCAGCAGTCGATATCTGAACGGTCTGAAGACCAGCAATGGACTCCGTTTTCATTGGAAGTACTTGGAACAACTTGTTTCAAAATGTGAGAAAAAGGGTATTCAGCTGATTCTGGTGGTGCATCCGCGTATGACAAAAGCCCAGTGCGACTATTTCCATTATTTCAATCTGAATGGATTTGACCGAACACCGGTTTTGAATTACAGTAGCAGCGATGTTTACCCGGAATATTATGAGGATGAATATCTCTTTGATAAAGGACATTTGAATGGCAAAGGTGCCGCCAAGTTTACTGCTACTTTTGCCCATGATGTGAACCGACTACTGAACCTAGACCACGAATGATTCGCAAGCCCATCAACGTTACCAAGTCGTTTCTCCCTCCCATAGAAGAGTTTGAAGAGCGTGTCCGTGCCATTTGGGAGTCGGGTCATCTCACCAACCATGGTCCGAATGTACTTCAGCTTGAAAAAGACCTGAAACAACACCTTGGGGTCAAA
>JBFHEW010000415.1:0-3445 GCA_041583955.1 Bacteroidia bacterium
CCTACCCTGCCAACTTCGGGGTACGTATTCCGGCCGGTGCAAGCGTGGTCATGCAAGTACATTACCCGGCTGCAGCGAATGGACAGACCGATCAATCGAAAGTGAACATCAAATACAGTACAACTGCTTTTCGCGAGGTTTTCATAGACCCTGCATTGAATCATGGTTCGCTTAACGAAGGACCGCTTATCATTCCAGCTAATCAGATCCGAACATTCACCTGCGACTACCAAGTGCCGAACCAATATGATGTGACCGTTTTGGATGTTTCACCACACATGCACTTATTGGGCAAATCGATCAGTTCGTGGGCGATTACTCCTACCAACCAGACCATACCACTGATTGAAATTGAGGATTGGGATTTTCACTGGCAGGGCTTCTATGAATTCCGAAACCCTGTGAAGATTCCGGCCGGAAGCACACTTCACAGCTCCGCCACCTACGACAATACCAGTAATAACTACAATAACCCGAACAACCCACCTCAATTGGTAACAGCAGGAGAATCGACCACCGAGGAAATGATGTTGATCTATTTCTCGTACACGCTCTATTTTCCGGGAGACGAGAATATTGTGATCGATGCTGGCGCGCCACATGAGGACCACGTTTGTAGCATGCAATCTGTTGGAACCGATGATATCGGTCTCGCTCATCTTACCGTGCATCCCAACCCTGCCACCGACAGATTGACCCTTGATCTACCAGCACAGCACTACACGGACATCAGGTTATTGGATGTTCAAGGAAAACTGATAACGACCTTTGACCCCGAAGCAAGGATTCTTGACGTTTCCAATGTAATGCCAGGAATCTATATGCTGTCGGTTTCTACGGATAATGGAAGCTCGACCCAGAAGATCGTGGTGAACCGTTGATAGATCATCGGCCATACCTATCTGAAACAGAACGGCAACAGAGAATTATCTATTCTTCTCTGCTGTTAGGGTTTCGTTCAGTTCGAACGTGACGCTTTCGTCCATATCAAGAGGGACGGCCTCGGTTTCCACCATGCTACCACCCCAGTTGACGAACAATTTTGCAAACTGCATATCAACCACTTTGGCGGGTATTTCCACCGTTACGTCAATTCCTTTGGAATCGCCCTTTTCCAGTAGGATGGATTTTGATTTGCGGTGCATATTGGCATATTGATCACCACCTTCGGTTTTCACGGATATCCGGCTCGGATCGATGATGGCGTAACCATCTCCTTTGTACTTGATCTCGAATCGGGCCCAGGTCTGCTGGGTTTCCTGTTTCACTTGTTTGAGGTTCACTTCAAAATTACCGGACTCTATCACATTGGTTGTGGCCGGTAGTTGAAACTGCTCCATATCAGGCGAAGTACCTTCGAAGGGGATCCGTTTAAACCCTCCCAGCTCCACATCGAACTGGCTTACGATGAAATTCGCGCCCTCTTTCACATCAATCGTCCTACTGGCCTTATCATTTGGGTCAAGCACAAACTGTTTTTCCTTCGGACGTGTCTCCACACCATCAACAATGATCTTGAATTGAGATGGGTCGATAAGCAGGAAATCGTTGGTGTTGTTGATGAACCGCGCCTTGAATTTCAGGAAGTCCATTCGCGACACACCGTTACTGAATTCCACTACCACTTCCCTTGTTTCGACAGCGTCTTCCACGTCATGGAAATAGTTGGTGTACTTGGGATCAGGTCTTCTGTTCTTCTGAGCGGAGCTCTGAACTGAGAATCCAACAAGGAAAATGGCCGTAATGAGCAGATGCGATGGTTTCATGTTCTGTAATGTTCTTCGGTTAGCGGGTTGTGCTTTACAACAATAATACCGATCAAAATTAAACATGAACAGCTATATCATCATGGTTGGTCCGGAGCCTTGTAAAGATGTTCCCGTTGATAATTGATCACGTATGGTCGCTCGTTCAGTTTATCGAAGAACCAGGTATGGAAGCAGATCATTTCCGGGGTCTGAAGTATCCAGCCTGTGTCAAAACTATCGACACACAATTGTTTCAACACATCCGATTTTGTTTCCTGTACCTCCGAGAAATCATAACTCTTCTTGCGCAACTCGATCAGAATTTCGAGAATGAGCTGATCGCGCTTTCTAACCTCCACGCCTTTCAGTCCTTCGCGCATGAACTGACGCAGATTGACTACCAACGAATCGGCATAATCGAACTTCTCCTGTTCAATGGCCAGCATGATACTGAGCACACGCGAACCTATGTTCCAACCCTCTTTATCCTGTCCAATGGATTGACTGTCGGCCAAGTACCTGTTCACTTGCTTGAAATTTCCCTTAGCGAATGTCACTGTAGCCAGCAGATAGCTTCTCACAGCTTTTCGGAATTCACTCTGGTCTGCATGTTTACTCTTTATCATGGAATTAAGGGCAACCTCTGCCCGCTCCAACTCGCCTGCATAGAAAAGCGAATAGAACAGCAACTCGGTAATGACAGAATGGTTTCGGGTGTTCTCCCTCAAATAGGTCAGGCTGGTCTCAAACTGCATGCGTGCCGACTCGAATTGATGTTGCCACAGCTCGTTCGCCCCCAAATTGGCATGAACGCTGGCCATTCTCACCTTCCGCTTTATGGACGGATTGTTTTCGAGCAGTTGAACCAACATATTGAGCGAATCGGATGCCTCTACCAGGTTATTCTGTAGCTGGTGATACTCAATCAAAAGAAAATAATAGTAGAACCCGACCGTGGCTGAACTGGTGGTTTCAAATGCTTCGTGCAGATCATCAATACACTCGCGAAGGAATTTGAGTTGATTCTCATCGGTTGCTATTCGGCTCAGTCCTTTGAAGCCATACCGCATGGTTACTTCTTCGAAGTACTTCTTTGCCAGGTTGGCAGCGTCTCGACACTTGGAGTAATTCTCTATCTGGCTGTGCAGATCGTAAAACGCCTGGTCTGTTCCTTTATATGCCTTGATGTATTGCCGTTCAACGGAGAGCATATCTATGAGGTCATCATAGAGTTCATACTGCTTTGCAAGCGCGATATTCTTGTCAAGCACGTAGAAGCCGGTTTTGCGCTGACCGCGGGCTATGAGCAGCCGTCCTTGTAGTTTTCCGAGTACCACCGATGCCAATGCTTGAGCCTGCTCGTCATAATTCTCGTCTCTGGAAAGGTTCACGTCCAAGCTCAATGACGCCAGCATCTTGTCGCGCAATCTGGAAATGACCATGCGCCTGGCATCTTCTGTTGGCACCTTCTTTTTTAGCAGGAGTATGACCTTCTCATCGTCTTCATATTTCTCCAAAAGATCAAGCAGAATGACCGACTTGGGCTTGTGCCCCTTCTTTCTCGATTCAAAGCAAGTCAGGTAGTTGCGCAACGCAACACGCTCATTCTTATCCATCATGAAGTGGATACTCCGCAGGTGTTCCAGTCCTTTCAAGGCTTATTGTGTCGTTTGTCGATAAAAAAACCAATGTATCGA
>JBFHEW010000416.1:0-3440 GCA_041583955.1 Bacteroidia bacterium
CTATCCGTCTATCATCTATTCAGAAACAAGGATGGACTGGACACCTACAATTTCTGGCAGACGAAGCCAAGCCGCCATTTCCCGAATGGTATGCTCATGCACCGTTTCAATCATTTCAAGATTCCTGACGATGTGGATGATACGTCCCTGGTCTATCTGACGGAGGGCGCTTCGAAAGAACGAGTGGCACAACTACGCGAAAAACTGAAGTTGCATGCCAACCTTGTCTACAAACGTGCATTCAACCCGAAAGAAAAATACCGTGACCTGAAATGCTACTCCACGTTTTTCGGGAAGGCCATGTATATCGAATTTGACGTATGCGTGTTAAGCAACCTGATGTGCGTCATCCTGAAGCACTTCAAACATGATCTGAACGAGTACGACACGGATACACTGAAATTCATTACGGAGTCGATAATGAATGGCGAGCATGTCTCAAGCCCGTTCCACACTGCGCCTAACTACCCTACTACCGAACTCATTCTTTATCACGTATCGCGGTTGATTCCGTGGCTTCCCGAAGATTACCGGAAACACATAGAGGAAGCGATCGTACTCGATATCAGACACTGTCTGAAGAACGCCACAGGGTTGAACCGGCTATTGCTTGAAAACGCAGCGTTGAAACTCAACCTCGATCTGGAACTGACATCCGCATTTACAGGAGACGTGCTTGACGATTCCTCGTTCTTCTTCTTTCATGCCGGAATGATCACTGCATTTGAGAACACGCTGGCGCAAAAAATGGCAGGAAACAGTTTCTTTCACCTCCGTTATACAAGTAAGGCCCTCAACGGGGCCTTACTGATTGAAAATATGATATTGAAACGGAGTCTTACTCCTTGATCACATCGATCAGTTTCACATCGAAGATCAACACTTCGTTCGGACCGATTCCGCCTCTCGGATTCCCTTGTTCTCCGTAAGCAAGGTTTCCTGGAATGAAAAGCTTGTATTCAGCTCCTTCCTTCATCAACTGTAGCGCTTCTGTCCATCCTGGAATAACGCTTCGCACGTAAAACACAACAGGCTCGTTTCGCTCGATGGAACTATCGAACACTTCTCCGTTCATCAGTTTTCCGGTATAGTGAACGCGCACCTGATCTGTTGTGGTAGGCGTAGCGCCTTGTCCCTCATTCAATACGATGTACTGAAGTCCGCTTTCGGTTGTCACGACACCTGGCTTGCTACCGTTCTCTTTCAAGAAGGCATCACCTTTAGCCTTGTTCTTATTGGCACGTTCTGTATTCAGGTTCTCGAAGAAACGTCCAACGATGTCCTGAGCCTCTTCCTGTGTCATTTTAGAATTGGCTGAATCGCCAGTGAGTGCTGTTTGAAGACCTGCCAGCAGAATCTCCGAACTGAACGAGCTATCTACTCCCTGCGCCTTGAAATCTGCAGCCAGGTTGGACCCGATAGAAATCCCCACAGCATAGCTGGCAGAATCGGAAAAATCGGTAAGAACGGCTTCTTTGGTGCCGCTGTTGTTGCAAGCTGCAAGTGTTGCAGCAGCCATCATTGTAAAGAGAATCTTCTTCATATTTAGTTTACAGTTATTAGTTCTACTTCAAAAATCAATGTGGCAAACGGAGGAATGCTCCCTCCTGCCCCATTCTCGCCATAAGCAAGGTTATACGGAATGAACAGTTCCCACTTATCACCCTCCTTCATCATTGGCAATGCCTCTTGCCAACCCTGTATCACACCATTCACCGGAAAGGTTGCCGGTGAATTCCTATTCACAGAGCTATCGAATACGGTTCCATCAATGAGTTTACCATGGTAATGTGTGGTTACCTGATCTGTTGGAGAAGGTGATCTACCCGCCCCTGCATTCATTACACGGTACTGCAATCCACTGGCGGTCACGGTCACATCATCGCGTTTCGCATTCTCTTCCAAGAATTTCAAACCCTCTTCCAACACTGGAGCGTGTTTCTCTGCCTGTATCTTGGCCATGGCACTCTTAAGCGTATCATTGACCTCCGGAACAGACAGTTTCAATTCATTACGGGAGTAATGGTCCTCCATAGCTGCACGGAATGAGTCGTAATCAAAATTCTCAAAACCGGTTTCCTGCAGGTTTTTGGCTATGTTCAACCCAAGGGCGTAACCCAACCGCTCCTTTTCTGACGTCATACTTATCTTTTTCGTTTGAAACTGAAGTCGTTCCAGTTCATTCTTAGCGACTGCGAAATTAGCTTGTTTTATCTAACCATCCACATTGCCTTTCAGCACAGACCATTAATTGTTTTCTGGTAATTGAGGCATGCCGCATGATGAATTGAGCCGAACACTTGAGTACTTTCGACACTATAAAAAAGGATGATCATGAAAAAACAATTTCTTCTTTCCCTAGGTGTTGCACTTATGCTAGGATTCTCCTCGTGTCAGAAATGTGCCGAATGCAATAACTGCCCGCTTGGAATAAGTGGTGATTTCTGTGTTGACGAATTCGACTCTAAGGCCGACTATGACGCGGCTGTTGCCAATGCCGAAGCTGCAGGTTGCGATTGCAAGGAAAAACTTGCCGGTTCGTAAACCCGAAAACGTAATTACTCAAAGCACGAAGGGCATCAACTTGCGTTGATGCCCTTGTGTTTGGAGTTCCAGTTCCAGGTTTGTTGGTTTGCGAGTCTCTTTTCCTGTCAGGCCACTCGCATAGCCCAAAGCATTATTCTTCCACCACCGAGTTTCATTACGGGACCTTTCTCAGCGGTTACTTTTTCGATCAATTGAGCCATCAGGTCAATTCCTGTCTGCCTTTCGAATACATTGAGTAGCGAGCGGAATTTGTTCATCATGCTGGTCGTTGGCACTTCAGATGAATCATTGATTCCAAGGGCATGACGAACCTTGAGGTCGTTTTTGCATTCATTGATCAACTGTGCATCTCCCCATCCGAAGCCGGCTTTCATGATGGCCATGGCAGCCAAGGTTTTAACAGGGAGGAGAGTGCGTACTCCTTCTTCTGTCAACTCCTCAAAATCATAGGCTTCGATCTTGTCTGTTACATGACTTCTGAATGTTGCATACCACTCCATTTCCTGCTGATTCAGGTTTTCCATGAAGGAATTGAAGTTCGGGTGTGCGATTTCCGGAGAGAGACTTTTCACAACTTTCAAGTATGACGTTTCCATAGCTTAGGTCTTTTTGAGGGTTAGACTACGATTACGCTACTTTGAGTAGTTGTTGCTTGGCCGGAGCATAAGTTTCCTTGGCAGATGGGAAGGCTTCTGCATGTACATCTGCAGCAAACTGGTTCACAGCATCTTTGATGAGGTCGGCACCATACATGTATGTTCTAACGAACTTAGGCTTGAAATCAGTAGAGAAACCGAGCATATCCTGCAGTACAAGTGCTTGTCCGTCTACTTCGATACCGGCACCTACTCCTACCACCGGAATGGAAACGGCATCTCTTACTGCGGCACCTA
>JBFHEW010000417.1:0-3434 GCA_041583955.1 Bacteroidia bacterium
TCAATACTCCCAAAGGTCATGTTCCAGAATGAAGATCTGCTCCTTGATGCGTTCCGCTTCGAGCAATTGATCGATTCCATTCAGCATGTAGTCAGATATCAAACGGTCATATACGTTCTTTTCCTTGTAGATGTAGGAACCGAACATCCGTTTCCAGAAGATGTCTTCCATGGTACGTCTTTCAGCATCGTTCTGACGGTTAAAGACCTCAGCACTTGCGAAGATGTTCCGCGCTTCTGGGAAATACACCCAGAACATCGGCTCCTTACCTCTCACCTCACCAGTGGTCCGGTCAATGTTGTCGGCAACCGGCTGAATTCCAATGATCCGTACATCCAGTATCGACTTCTGACGGTCAAAGAACCAATCCTCTTTCAAACGTATCTCCTTCACGTTGGCCGGATCGAAATCTTCCTCGATCACAGTCATTTGAAGATCGTAAGGTGGATCTGGGCTTTCGATGTATTGTGTATCGATGAAGCTCAACTTCCTTTCAATCTCCGCTTTGGTTAACGTCATTGTGAACTCATCATCAAGCGGATCATAAGCCGTTAAGCTTCCTTCACGGACCGCCTCAATGATAACCTGCGTCAGACTTCGTCTGTTCTTGATCGGCTGCGTTGGGTAGTACAGTGGTTGATTGATCTTTTCCCTGAGGTCAAGTTTTCGCCAGATTCTGGTTGCCCACATCACATCGGCTTCACGGAGGTGAGTGTAAGGAATCACTTTCCGAGTTGGATAATGCTCCTTCACGTAAACCCCATCAAGTACGTTCTGAGCTACGCTCTCAGAAGCGAGGAATGCGAACACTCCAACAAACACTGATGATATGACGAGTAACTTTTTCATGACGATATCAATTTAGTTTACCACTGAACTTACTGCATTTTCAAGCTAACAGGTGATAATGGTACAGGTGTAACGCCAGCAGCAGGTCGATTATTTTCATCAAGCATGATTGCTTTGATGTTTTCAATATAAACCCTTGAACCTGAGCGCAATCTTTTGATCTGCTCCAATTCATTCTCAGGGATTCTACTTCCTACAACTTGCTTCGTAATAAGGTCGGTACCAACCTGATAAACCAGATCGAACTTCTGAACCTGAAAGAAAAGTTCGAAATCGAATCCTTTCATCTTAGGGATAACAGTCGGTGCAGCAGCAAGTCTGTTCGGAGAAACAAGTCCTTCCTCAACACCGGCAATGGTAGCCACTGGAGGTGGCACATCCTTCACACGGAACTTGAAGTCGCCCATCGGTCTCACTTTGCCATCGATTTCGGCACTTACCTTCACAATCGCTTCGCTTCCGCCTTTCACCTCAGCAATGAAGTTTCCTCTTCCAGCGCTATTGTCAGGCGTAAGGGTACCTCCTGTAAGGCTTGCTTTCACGTTCTCTGGTGCTACACCAGGTACAGAGATCGAAACCGGATTCTTTACCCCGCGATAAAGCACGTTCATCTTAGTTGGCGAAACAACCACCCCGGACTTCATTACCATGTACTCACCCTTGAATGGGTATCTCAGGTACTGTCCTGATGGAGCCTTCACCTGAATGACCCCTGAATACTCCTTCAATCCTTCTGTGGTCGCCTTCACGGTGTAAGTACCGACTCCCCTATCCACTTTTACCGAAGTAGTGTCAATTGGACCAACAATCACATTCTTGGTTGTATCGACCTTACCAATCTGAACCTGTGGATTCTGAGTAGTACTGAATGCCGCTACGAATATCTCCGCAACGTAATCGTCTCCTTGGAACACCAAGTTCGGTGCGATCACCTTCGCAGCAAGCGTATCGAACTTGAAATCGCTCGCATCCACTTCTCTGAAAAGATATTTCACAACATCCGATTCTGCGTTGCGCACATCGGTTTGGATCTTGGTGAGGTTTGTAATTACCGCAGCCAAAGGAATGTGATAGAAATTGGCAAGATGCCAGCTTTGAAATTCAGATGCACTGATACGCAATGTGGTATCTGTGTTGAAATTCAGCTTCAAAGCATCAATGATACTCTGACCTTTCGCTGGATCCAATTTGGCGATCAGGCCATCTTTGAACGCGGTAAGCTTGGTAGCAAGTTCGTGCGCTGTGTGCGGTCCTTCTTTCAACTTTCCTTCGTCTCCACCTATCATGATGTTGGTAGGGACATCGTAATTGTCCTTTGAATTGACATTCTTCAACGCAAAGACAGAATCTACAACCAACTGAGCTGCTTCCCTGTCAATCACATTGGTCGCATTGGCAACCTTTGCAAGCAATGCGTTCGTCTCAGTCGAGTCCAACTTGTCAGTACGCATGATGAGGTATTGCTTCAGATCCTCGATATGAGCAACCATTTCATCTGCAGAGTTCTGTACTTCGATGGCCATATCATACCACTTCTGTACTTTCTTCTGGTCGTTTAACAACGCTGCTTTGAAAGCATCGTATTGTGAGCCGTTCTTGTTAGCAAAGTTCTTATTGGTAACAATTAAGCTGTCGTTAATTAGAATGAACGAGTTGAGGATTTCCTTGGATACGTTCAACGCCAAAAGGGCGGTGAGTACCAGGTACATCATCCCGATCATCTTTTGTCTTGGGGTTTCTTTTCCTCCTGCCATTTTCTAAATCAGTTCGATACTGTACTGTGATTGTTTATGGGAATGATAATGTATGCGAACTACCCCTGTGGGCGGTTCATGGCAGACAGCATATTTCCGTAAACCGTATTAAGAGAACTGATGTTTTGAGCTAGTTGTGAAACTTCAGCTTTGTATTTCTTAGCGTCATCAACCGATTCGTTCAACGTACTCATAAGGTCGCTCATTCCTGCATATAGGCTATCTGACGACTCCAAGAATTGCTTCGTTCCGGCCAATTGCAGCGTGTACTGCGTATTGAGTTGAGAAATGTTTTCGCCCATCTTCTTCATCTCTGAACCGAAGTCGACACCTTGACCGTCAACAACCATTGCGCCCAAAGATGCAGATGCTTTAGTGTAAGCTTCAGAAAGGCTTCCGACTGTTTCGGCAGCCTTCTTTACGTTACCTACGTACATTTCCGTGGCAACTGAGGCATCAGTAAGGTCGCTCATCTTGGCAACATTATCTCCGAGCGAACGAAGGTTATTTCCAAGACTCTCGATCAATTCAGGTCCGATCTTAGCTTCTTCAAGAAGATTGTCAAGCTCTTGAGATGGGCTCAACGAACTTTGGGCCTTCTTACCTTTTCCACCGTCTCCTCCTTCTCCTGGGATCCCCGCCAATTCTGGGTACACCAAACTCCAATCTGGATCTTCATGCGGCTTTTCGAAAGCTGAGAAGAAGAAGATCACCGCTTCTGTCGATAGGCCTACAACCAACATCGGACCCGCTCCAGGCCAGTGCTGGATCTTAAACATTGCACCGACAATTACGATTGCTGCTCCGAAGCCGTACAACTTCGCCATGAAA
>JBFHEW010000418.1:0-3427 GCA_041583955.1 Bacteroidia bacterium
AAACTGCTGCTCAAAGGACTGAAGGTGAATTCATCGCAAGGCGATTCCGTTTTGGTGAATTGGTTTGAGAAAATGGGAGTGAGCTCTGTTCAAAAGGAAAATGGAGTCGAAATATCCTCATCTGGAGATTTCACTTTTCCAACTGAACTGGATTTTACCGCTCATCCCGATCTGGCACAGACTTTCGCATTTCTCGCAGCTGCAATCGGTCAACCGCTAACACTTACAGGTTTGGATAATCTTCGTTTGAAGGAAACCGATAGATTGGAAGCAATGAGAACCGAACTCGAAAAGCTGGGAGCGTCCGTTGCGGTAGAAGCAAACACGATGACCGTTTCAGGCTCAATCTCTGTAAAAGAAGCCACCATCAGAACCTACAACGACCATCGCATGGCCATGAGTGCAGTGGTCCTGTGCACGGCCATTCCTGTTGAGATTGAAGATCCAGAGGTAGTAGCGAAAAGTTTTCCAGCGTTTTGGTCAGCGGTCAGCTTTTAGTTGGCCAAAAACGTGGCAATATCATCGTCCAACACCTTGGCCTGTTTCGAAAGGCGAGGCATGTTGGCAAAGCCATGAACCGTGTTCTCATACTCTTTGAAAACCCCCTTATTGCCAGCTTCTGAAAGTTTGTGATAGTAGTCTTTCCCTTCGTCTTTCAGGGGGTCGTGGTCTGAGGTGCAGATAAAAGCCGGTGGTAGGTTGGAAAGGTCGCGGCATAAAAGCGGAGACATGAGTGGATTCAACACGTCCTCAGGATGCTTGGCGTAATGATCTACAAACCAGAGCATCATGTCTTTGGTAAGCAGATACCCATCTTTGAATTCATCAATGGAAGGATACTTCAATCGGGCATCCAAGCATGGATAGATCAATACCTGCTTGGATATTTTCGGTCCTTTTCCGTCTCTGGCCAATATGCTGGTAACAGTGGCAAGGTTCCCACCAGCGCTGTCTCCCATTACCACAAGATCACTCGGGCTTCCGCCCCAAGAGGAACAGTTCTTCTCCGCCCATACCAGCGCATCATAACAATCGTGTACCGGAATCGGGAATTTGAATTCAGGCGCCAAACGGTAACCGACCGAAATCACCAATGCATTGCTTTTTTGGGCGGTACGTCTACATAGATCATCGTGCGAGTCGATGTTCCGTAACACGAACCCGCCACCGTGATAAAAAACGATGGTTTTGAGGTTTTCCGATTCTGATGGTCGGTAAGTACGAACAGGAATCTTTTCACCGTCTCGAACAGGAATTTCCAGGTCTTCAACCTTGTGCATTGATGGAGATGGATATTCCGCCACTCGCTTCTGTGTCTTCCACATTTTAGCGTTGGCCCTGCGGATGGAAGCTGGCTTCAGCTTGGAGAAATCGGCATTCTGTATTCTATGAAGGTAGAACAGAAGGAGTTGGAGTTTGAATGGCAGCATGGTTATCAAAAGTAGGATTCCTTTCGAGGTCCTGATAGGACAAATGCCCAAAGAAAAAGTTGTCTGTCGGCTTTACACGGCTACTTATCTTTAGCGCATGAACAGAATCCTCAACCTTCAAGAAAAACTCAAGAAAGTACCATTCGGTAATTCTATTTTCTCCTCAATACTGGCGCGTTTCGCCCCTTACTTCACTACCATCAAGCCTAAAGTAATTGAGCTTCGGCCCAATTTCATGAAGGCCTCGATGAAGAAGCGACCTGCGGTTCACAATCATCTGAAAACCGTGCATGCCATTGCCATGTGTAATCTGTGCGAGTTTACGGGCGGTATTCTGATGGAAGCCTCTATTCCGAAGCATCGAAGGTGGATTCCGGTTGCAATGACCGTAAACTATGTGGCCAAGGCCAAAACCGACCTTACCGCAACCTGCGACCTGAGCCATGTGGATTGGAACACGTGCGATGAGGTGATCTGCCATGTTTCTGTTCGAGATACTTCTGATGTGGAGGTGATGAATGCTGCCATTACCATGAAGGTTTCTGATAAGCCGAAGAAGTAAAAAGGGCAAAAATGCAGCGCTACTTCGGAGCCCTGTAGAGCATCACCGCTCCAAGCACCAGGTACATGATATTCGGTATCCAAACCGCCAAACGGACATTCATGTTCCCTTCAATGGCAAACGTTTGCGACACCTGCATGAAAAGGATGTAGGAGAAACTCAGAAGGAGTCCGAGACCGATGTGCATTCCGATCCCGCCACGCACTTTTCTGCTGGCCAAGCTTACTCCTATTATGGTAAGAATGAAGGCTGCAAACGGCATCGCAGTGCGTTTTTCGCGCTCCACCTTGAAAAAGTCAACGTAGTTGGAGCCGCGCATTTCCTCTGTGGCAATGAATTCATTCAGCTGCCAGTAATCCATTGTTTCAACCACCTTCAACCGCTGACTGAAATCTTTTGGCATGAATGGGAAGACCGTGTCGAGTTGTTCCTTCTCCACCACCGTTTCATTCAGTCCGTCAAAGGTTCTCTCGTAATATTTCTTCACGCTCCATTTCTGAATGGAAGTGTCGTAAACAATGTGGTCTGAGATAAGCTTGTAGGTCAGTTTCCCATCTTTGAACTTCTCCAAAGCGAATTTGTAGCCGGTCATCCGCTCTGCACTGTACGAATCAAAATAGATGAACGTGCCCGGTTCTATCTGGTAATGCTGGTTCCGTCCGTAGAACTGCCACGGCATGTTCACATAGGTGTTCTCGAACAGTATTCGACCCTCGTTGGCCTTCGGTATCAACAAATGATTGAGCCCCAGACTCAGGATAGCCAAAATGCTGGACCCCAGCAGATACGGAACCATCATCCTGTAGAAACTGACCCCAGAACTGAGAATGGCCACGATCTCGGAGCGGTAGGCCATTCTTGATGTGAAGAGGATGACGGCCACGAAAATGAACAGCGGACTGAACAGGTTGGCGAAGTATGGGATGAAATAGATGTAATACTCGCTGATGATGGTCCACGTGGAGAGGTCGTGTTCAATGAAGTTATCGATCTTCTCCGAAAGGTCGAACACCATGGTGACGCAGATGATCAGCGCAATGGTGAAGAAGAACGTCCCGAGGAACTGCTTCAGAATATATCTGTCGAGTATGGAGAACACGCTATGCTAGAGCCTTGTGATAAGTTGCGGAACCGTTCGGTCTTTCCATTGTCGGAAATCGCCCGCCTCAATATGCAGGCGTGCCTGGTGCATCAACTCCAGATAGAACGCCAAATTGTGTATGCTCGTTATCTGTGGTCCTAGCAGCTCATTGCACGCAAACAGGTGTCGCACATAGGCGCGGCTGTAAAAACTGTCAACCGTGCTTGTTCCCTTCGGGTCGAGTGGAGAGAAATCGCGTTCCCACTTCTTATTCTTGATATTGATGATGCCATCCCACGTGTAAATGAGGCCGTGACGCGCATTCCGGGTAGGAAGCACACAATCGAACATGTC
>JBFHEW010000419.1:0-3421 GCA_041583955.1 Bacteroidia bacterium
CCGCATAAGGCAGGTATCAGCGTTCTTGCTCCCTCCTTCAGAGACCCATCTTTGGCACCCGAAGGCAAAGGAACCATGACCATCTACTGTTATGCGGATTTCCATCAGGACGATACGTGGAAAACAGAGACGGACGCAAGCGGCAGGATGGTGCGAGGTGAAGCATACAAGAAATTCAAACAGGACTTTGCCGACATCCTCATTTCGAGGGTCGAAAAGAAGCTTGGAAAGGATATCCGTTCGCACATTGAATACACAGACATTGCCACACCGATTACCCATTGGCGTTATACCGGAAACCGGGACGGCAGTCTCATGGGGGCGAGGCCGGGCAAGGCCAATATGCAGGCCAATATCGCTGGCCATCGAACAGCGGTGGAAAACCTATGGCTGGGCGGTCACTGGGCCGACCTTGGCGGAGGCGTGCCCATTGCGGTTAAATCGGGCATGAACACGGCTTTGCTCGTCCTGAAGGACGTCAACAAACCTGCATTCTCGGTCATGGCCCAATATGTGGATACACGCATCTCCAAAGAACAGGCAGATGCTTCGGGTCTGTTCAAACACTACGACCAGTCATGGATTCCTGAAAAGACCCCTGCCCACAAGAAAGCAGAGCGGATGGCTGCTGGTGATGAGTAGATCAACTCCCAGAATGGTAACCTACCGGTAAGCAAGCTACCTGCCTTGGCTCAGTCGTTAAGATTCTGCTTGAAAGCTTTTCTGAACTTCTCCAATTTGGGTCCAACAACCATTGAGCAGTAGCCGTTACCTGGATTATTGGCGAAGTAGTCCTGATGATAGTCTTCGGCAGGATAGAATTCGGCCATTGGAGAGATTTCAGTCACGACCGGTTTTCCGAAGGCGTTTTCCACGTTCAATCGGTTCTTGTATTCCTTGGCCAACATTTCCTGCGAAGCGTTGTGATAAAAAATGACGGAACGGTATTGTGTTCCTACATCAGCCCCTTGCCTGTTCAATTGGGTCGGGTCGTGCGATAACCAGAATGCCTCCAGCAAGGTTTCGTACTTCACCATATCCGGATCGTACGTTACTTGGATCACCTCTGCGTGTCCGGTCCTGCCAGTGCAAACCTCTTTGTAGGAAGGATTTTTTACTGAGCCACCGCTGTAGCCGGAAACAACACTGGTTACGCCTTTGATATCCTGGAACATGGCTTCTACGCACCAGAAACATCCGGCACCGAAAGTTGCCTTTTCCAACGCTGCTTCATTTGATGGGTTCATGTGATGCTTGTTTTTATCGCTGCCGAAAATAGTCATCGCTCCTATGAGAATGACGGTTAGTATGATTACTCCGTATTTCATGACGTTCTGATTGCTGAAACAGAATTATCGGTGCAAAGTTCAATGAACCGACCTGTTCATCTTCATGCACCGGTGGATATGGAGACACGTTCATGTCCTATCAATCGGTACTGACAACCAATCCATCATAGGCCAGTCTGAGATGCTTCGGGAGTTGTTTCTCCACTACGGAATGTAGGCCCAACAAGTGACTGATGTGAGTAAAATACCCACGTTCCGGACCAATCCGCTCCATCAGTTCAATGGCCTGCTCGAGATTCAAGTGCGAGTGATGCTCTTTCATCCGAAGCGCATTGAGCACCACCACCTTCGATCCGCGTATTTTTTCCAATTCACTTTCGTCAATGCTTTTGGCGTCTGTAATGTAAGTGAGGTCGCCAAAACGGAATCCAAGAACAGGCATGCTGCCGTGCTTGACTTTGATAGGAACCACAGGAATTCCGAAAAGCTCAAAGGCATCGCCATCAATGAGATTGAACTGCACAATGGGTACGCCCGGGTATGGGTTGTCCGAAAAGGCATAGTGATAGATCCGATGCAGAGCCTCCTCTACCCCTTTAGAGCCATAGAGCGGCATATCCTTGCGTTGCAGGAAATTGATAGCACGGATATCATCAAGACCCGAAATATGATCCATGTGTTCGTGCGTGTAGAGCACCGCATCAACATCCACATTACCCGATCTCAGCATCTGGTACCTGAAATCAGGCCCGGTATCGATAAGTATCCGCTTTTGGTTCACTTTTACAATGACCGAAGAGCGCAATCTGCTGTCTCGTTCATCAGCCGAAGCACAAACCGCACACGGACAGCCAATGACGGGCACTCCCTGAGAGGTTCCGGTTCCTAAAAACTCAAGCTGTACGGTCATATCCATCTGGATTCCAAATATAGGTCGAACGATTATAGTGACACATGGATTGAAAGCCGAACCATTGCCTATTTTTGAACGCATGCGTTGGCTGTTATTATTCTTCGCCCTTAGCTCATTGCAGGTTCCATTCTCTGTATGGAGCCAAGAAGGCATTCCTTTTGTAACAGACGTTGAACTCGGTCGTCAGTTCAGCGACTCCAGGATCGGAAGCATTGTGCAGGAAGGAGACGAGGCCATGTTCTTTTCAACTTCTCGCGGTTTACTGAAATATGATGGCTCCACTTGGGAACGTATTGCCACGCCATCCCCTGTACTCCGCGTGTATCATCATCCACGGTCGAACAGGATATTCGTGGGGCTTAAGCAAGGAGCCGTTGAAGTGGTATTGTCAGATTCAGGGGTCTACGCTGTAAAACCCATTCCTGGAATCGCTACGAAGCAACCCATTCTACATATCATCGGCTCAGACAAAGAGGTCTTCTTCGTTGGTGAGAACGAAATGCACAGAATGGTACTGAGCGGAGACGCTTCTGCAACGAAACACTCCTTTGCGGAGAAGCTGATAAGCGGAGCTTTCCTTTACCTGGAGGATCTGTACCTTTTATTCTATCAGGAAGGGCTTTTCAAGTGGTCCAGTGAGCAGAAGTTGGAGAGCTTAGGTTCGTATGCACGTTTGGCAGACAATCAAATGCTGTTCACCTTTTCATCGTTGGAAGGTACGTATGTAGGGTTCGATAGCGATGCGTTGTATCGTTTCAGTGGCGGTAAATTCCATCAACTACCGGACCATCTAAGGCAATTTTTGAGTAGAAATATACTGTCTGATGGTCTGCTTCTGAACGATTCGCTCTTGGCAATCTCTACGCTGGCGGGAGGTGCTATTGTCGTCAACGCTAAGAACTACCAGATAAAATATCGGTTCGATTATAGCACCGGTGCAAAGGACAACGAGATCTTCTGCTTAGGGAAGGATATGGGCGATGGTCTTTGGATGGCCTATGAAGCCGGGCTGAGTCGTGTCGACCTTTCGCAGCCCGTTCGGAACTACAGCGCATATCCTGGTCTTGACGGCAACCTGACAGCCAGCATCATGACCAATGGTGCATTGCATGTCGGTACTGGAAATGGGGTTTTCGTGCTGAGAAAGGCAACCGATAGAGCCGAAATAGACCGTATGATGCAAGACATCATCCGCAAACAGAAGGAAGCAAAAGAAGAG
>JBFHEW010000420.1:0-3417 GCA_041583955.1 Bacteroidia bacterium
GGGCATTTGACACGCCCGAGATAGCGTTGGCGGCATTGGCCAAGGAGATCTTTGTGCCCAATGTGTTCTCTCCCAACGATGATGGTAGAAATGATGTATTCAAACCACGCGGAACAGAACCCTTTGACTACGAAATGCGCATTTACGATCGTTGGGGAAATTGTGTGTTTGAATCGAAAGAGATCGATAAGGGCTGGGATGGGACCTTTAAAGGAGAACCGATGAACAGCGCTGTTTTCGTCTACTACATCCTTTCTGCCGGAGATGTCATTTCCAAAGGAAACGTGACCTTGCTTAGATGAGGTCGGTGGTCACATATCTGTTGGTGATGCTGGTGACGAACTCCTTGGCACAGGATATCCATTTCGTCCAATTCACCGAAACACCACAACTCGTCAATCCTGGTCTTACGGGAGTTTTCAAAGGCAACATCCGCATCATTGCCAACTATCGTGACCAATGGGCCACAGTTGATGCGCCCTACAGAACGTTCGGTTTCAATTACGACCATCGCATTGTACCTAAAAAGCTGAAGAAGAAGGCAAGTCTGGCCGTTGGGTTGGCCGCCTATCGTGATGATGCCGGAGACCTTGGATTGCATACCACGTCAGGCGTCATTTCGCTGGCAACCACACTCAACCTTACCCGCGAGCAATCTGTCTCGGCCGGAATACAAAGCGGGGTGCTTTACAGGGGAATCGATATGACCAACGCCATTTGGGGAAGCCAATATGATGGCGACAATTTCGACCCTACGATGTCTTCTGGCGAGGTAAGCAACTTCAACTCGTTCGTGTCACCTGATGTTTCGTTGGGTTTTTCGTGGAATCTGAGCAAACCGCTTGGCGTTGGCCCATTTCGCGAACTGTATGTGCGGGCCGGAACAGGGCTTTTTCACCTCAACCGACCGAAGCAGCGATTCAATTTGGGAGAATCGGACAGACTTGATCTTCGGTGGACATTGCACGCTGATGCCATGATGGGCGTTGGAAGCGGACGCAGCTACATCGTTCCAATGTTCCTCTTTCAATTGCAAGGACCTTCTACGGAGGCGGTTTTCGGAGCGCTTTACCGGTTCATGCTGAAGGAGGCCGCCCAGGTCACAGGATTTGTAAAAGGAGGAGCGCTAAGCTTCGGGGCCACGTACAGATGGGGCGATGCCATCACACCCATTATCGCGGTGGAATATCTGATGCTCCGCATGGGAGTAAGCTACGATGTGAATGTATCCAAGCTCAACAAGGCCACTGGGTTTCAAGGTGGTTTGGAGATCTCGCTCAAGTGCACCATTGTGGATGGCTTCTATTATTCTGGTCGACAGTCCAAGAAGTAACCGTTTCAACACCTTAACAGCACTCGTTTTCTATATTTGGTACCCACGCCAAACGAAAGGATATGATCAAGAAAATCGATTCGCTACAGGAATATCATCAGCAATACAGTAAAAGTGTTTCCGATCCAGAAGGATTCTGGAGTGAGAAAGCAGAAACATTCAACTGGAAAAAGAAGTGGGATAAAACCTTGGAATGGGAGTTTGAATCCCCATCGGTAAAGTGGTTTCTGGGCGGAAAACTGAACATCACGGAAAATTGTCTGGACAGGCATCTCGCAACCAGAGGAGACCAGGTGGCCATTCTGTTCGAACCGAACGACCCGAATGAAGCGGCCGAGAAGATCACTTACAAAGAATTGCACAGCCGCGTTTGTGCTTTCGCCAACGTGCTTAAACGCAATGGCGCTAAAAAAGGAGATCGGATCTGTCTTTACATGCCAATGACTCCACAGTTGGCCATTGCCAGTCTGGCATGCGCCCGTATTGGGGCCATCCATTCCGTTGTCTTTGCCGGGTTTTCGGCCCGATCGCTGGAAGACCGGATCAATGACGCCACCTGCAACATCATCGTTACGGGCGATGGCGCTTACCGCGGGGCAAAGACCATCGATCTGAAAGGAATTGTAGACAATGCGTTGGAAACCTGTCCATCCATAGAGAAGTGCATTGTTCAGAAGAGAATAGGTGCTGATGTGAATATGCAAGCAGGGCGAGACGTGTGGTTGGAAGAGGAATTGAAGCAAGTGAATGACGTTTGCCCAGCCGAAGAGATGGATAGCGAAGACATGCTTTTCGTATTGTACACTTCGGGTTCTACCGGTAAACCGAAGGGCGTGGTTCATACCTGTGGTGGCTACATGGTCTATGCAGAGTACAGCTTCAGAAACGTGTTCCAGTACCAAGAAGGCGATGTGTATTGGTGCACGGCTGATATCGGCTGGATCACAGGGCACACTTATATCGTTTACGGCCCGCTTTTGGCTGGAGCAACCACCGTTATGTTTGAAGGTGTTCCCACTTATCCTGATGCTGGTCGTTTTTGGGAGGTTTGTGACAAGCACCAGATCAATCTGTTTTACACTGCTCCAACCGCCATTCGTGCGCTGGAGGCGCAAGGCTTGGACTACGTGAAGCCATACAAACTCGACAGTCTACGTGTACTAGGCTCGGTCGGAGAGCCGATCAATGAGGAAGCATGGGAATGGTACCATGAGCATATCGGTAAAGGGAAATGCCCTATTGTGGATACATGGTGGCAGACCGAAACAGGTGGAATCATGATCTCGCCTTTGGCAGGAATTACACCACTCAAACCGAGCTATGCCACACTGCCTTTACCCGGTATCCAGCCCTGTCTGGTAGATGCCGATGGAAATGAAATTGAAGGCAATGATGTGCAGGGGAATCTCTGCATCAAATTTCCTTGGCCCAGTATGCTACGAACGACTTATGGAGACCATGAGCGTTGCAAGCAGGTCTATTTCTCCACGTACAAGGGCAAATACTTTACTGGCGATGGCTGCCGCAGAGACAAGGATGGGCTGTATCGCATAACCGGCCGAGTGGATGATGTGATCAATGTTTCCGGACACCGTTTCGGTACGGCAGAGATCGAAGCGGCCATTGACGAACACGAGAATGTGGTGGAAACGGCTGTGGTCGGTTATCCGCACGACATCAAGGGGCAAGGCATCTACGCCTATGTGATCTGCAACAATCCACCAGCCAACATGGACGAATTCCTGAAGGAGATAAACGCAGTGGTGGTTGAAATGATCGGACCAATTGCAAAACCCGACAAGGTTCAAGTGGTTTCAGGTCTGCCTAAAACGCGTTCAGGCAAGATCATGCGAAGAATTCTGAGAAAAGTGGCAGAAGGCGATATTTCCAACCTAGGAGATACATCTACCTTGCTCGACCCGGCAGTGGTTGATGAAATTAAATTAGGCGCTGGGTTATAGAACACTTTTTCGGAATGGTTTTTGCTCAACAAAGCATGTGGTTTTTTTCAAGAAGGAAATAGGTTTATTGGCTCTTGTCTTGCTAAGCTTCACATGCCAAACTGGTTTTGCACAAACCAACGA
>JBFHEW010000421.1:0-3415 GCA_041583955.1 Bacteroidia bacterium
GGGCCACGGTGTGCCTGGCGCACTGATGTCCATGATAGGAAACAACCTCCTTGAGCGCACAGTGGTTGAAAAGCGCATTCATGACCCTGCCGAAATACTGAGACGGATTGACAAGGACCTTGCAGAACTGGTAAAGAACAGATCTGACCGGTCGGCCATCAATGACGGTATGGATATCTCCATCTGTTGCATCGATCGCGAAGCGAACGTGCTTCGGTTCGGAGGTGCCCAAGGTTATGCCATTGTTGTCCGCAATGGCCAAGTAATGGAACTCCAGTCGAGTAAGTTTTCAATCGGAGGTATGCTCAGCGGACCTGAAAAACCGTTTATCACGATTGAAACGTCCTTTGAAGATGCCGATAACTTATACATGTTCACAGACGGGTATCAGGATCAGTTCGGAGGACCAGTGGGAAAGAAATTCTACCGCAAGAATCTGATGGCGCTACTCTCTGATATCAGCCACCGACCAATGGCATCTCAGAGATCCGAAATCCTAGGCACTTTCAAGACGTGGAAGGGCGATGAAATGCAGATGGATGATGTGACCGTTGTAGGAATCCGTCTCTGACCTATGTGAGCCCGCGCGACACTTCCTGCAGAACATGCTCTACCGCAGGGCATATTTCCGCGTTTTTGAGATGAAGTTTCAGTAATTGATGCTGCTTCACCCTATCGGTGTGTGGATATTCTCTGCAAGCCTTTGGTCGGTGTTCATAAATGGAACAGTAATTATCGGCACCCAGAAATGGACATGGCATCGACTTGAAAACCTGATCGCCATCTTCATCCACACGTACGTATTGGTCTACAAAGTCGGCATCCTTCATGCGAAGATGCCTGGAAACACGTTTAATGTCGGTATCCGTTAGAAGCGGACCTGTGGTAGTGCAGCAATTGGCGCACTCCAAACAATCAATGCAGGAAAAGGCTTTCTCGTGGGCGTCATGGAACATCGAATCCACCTGGCGTGGATTCTTCCGTTTCAGTTGAGAAATGAGCGAACTGTGGACAGGTTGGGAATCTTTCCGCTTAGCCATTAATGGCAACAACTTCTGTGACTTCTCCGGGCAACCGGTTCTTAAGCAGTGTTTCAATACCGTTCTTCAGCGTAACGGTGGATGATGGGCACCCGCTGCACGCGCCTCTGAGCACTACGTTCACCACGCCATTATCATAGCCCTTGAAAGTGATGTTCCCGCCATCTTGGGCCACCGCAGGGGCGATCTCAGCATCAAGAATGGCGATGATCTTCTCCTCCAGATCGGAGCTTGCCTCTGCATGGACCATGGTTGCAGCCAACTGCTCTTTGGTCATTACACTACCAGACTCAAGTTCCGTTACCACTGCTCCTCCGCCATTCAGATAATCCCTGATGAACTCGCGAAGCTCCATCACCACATCTTCCCAAGAGATCATATCCGATTTCATGACGGTGATGAAATTCGACTGAATGAATACTCCGGTGACGAACGGAAAACCGAACAGTTTCATGGCCAAGGGACTACCCTTTGCTTCGTCCATACCTGTGTACTCGGCAAGCCCTTCGGCAAGCAACACACGATTGGCCACGAATTTCATCGTGGTCGGGTTGGGTGTACTCTCTGCGTAAACGGTATAGGGTATGGTCTTTTCCATGAGTTATTGTATGATGATCTTTCGTTGCATGACGCCCCGATCGGTTGAGACACTCAGCATATACACTCCTTTGACGTAAGAACTGAGGTCGAATTCCTTTCTCCAATAAGTCTGAGGCGTCAATTCGGTCTGATAAACCCGCTGCCCCAGAACATTGTTCAATTCAATCGCCATGGCAGAGGCTGTTTCCAGTTCAACCTCTACGGCAAAAAGCCCCGTATTGGGATTCGGGTACACCTGTAAGTGGCCGTCTGTAAGATTCTCCTCAATACCCACCCCGAATTCTACAACCGTAATGCTCTGCGTGGTGGTAGTGGTGCAGTTGTAATTGATGGCCGTCAGCGTAATGGTGTAGGTGCCTACCTCTGAATATACATGCACCGGATTCACCGTTGGAACAGAGTTGCTACCATCTCCGAAATCCCACGAATACTGGGTTGCGTTGGTGCTGGTGTTTGTCAACTGCACGTTTCCAAATCCCGATAGTACAACGGTATCCGTGTTGGTAGTGAACCCTGCGGTGAGTCCCAGTTGAGGGCAATCCCAACGCACATCCACCACGCTGTAAGCCGTGTCAGAACAGATTCCGTTCGAGGCAATGAGGAAAACAGGTCTCGGTCCTACTGCAGCGAAAGCATGGCTCGGATTCTGCTGGGTTACAACCGGAGTGCCATCCCCGAAATTCCACGTCCATGAGTTGACCGCAGGCGTGGTCTGATCCTGAAAAGAAACGGTTGCGCCCAATGTTGCCGTAGTAGGTCCGGCAAAGGCCGCATTCAAAGATGGGAACGTATTGATCTCCAGCTGGTCGGTAGCCTGGCAACCATAGATATTGGTAATGACAACATCGTAGGTTCCGCCCTGGGTTGTCTGCAAGGTTTGCGAAACCTGACCTGGAATGAGCACCCCTTCATAATACCACTCGTAGGTTGCGCCTTGATTGAGTGCGTTCAATACAGGAAAGGCCTCATTCGCGCAGATGTTGATATCTGCTCCTAAGAACACACTTGGTTGGCTTACCACCACTTGCACGTCATCCGAACCGGTGCAGCCATCTTCCTCCACCACACTTACAGCATAGTTTCCAGGAACACTTACCTGCAGTTGTATATCGTTTGTTCCGATGGGGTTTCCTCCCAAGGTCCAAGCGTAGCTGGCATTGTCAATACCTGCATCGAGTATCGGCAGCGGATTTCCTGGGCATAGTGCCTGATCGGGTCCGAGATCGACCGGGGTAACAGTGTAGATCTCCACCTCCACCTCATCGGTTCCTGAGCATCCTGCACCATAGCTTATTGTTACACCATACGTTCCGGTAACGGTTGTCTCCAGCGTTTGAAACGGAAGCCCGGTAGGGAACCCATTCAATGTCCATGCATAGGTGGCGCCATCGTTGCCATTTCCGTCCAACACCGGAAGGTCTCCAAGGAAACAGGCACGGATATCATCGCCAAGATCCACTTCTACCTGATCGAGCACATGAATGGTATCTGTTGTCTTCGATGTTCCGCAGCAACTAGTGGTTATCAGCTCAATGACGTAGTCTCCGGCCGTGGCAAAGGTCACCGTGCCGGGATTCTGGTCGGTTGAGGTAGTGATGGATCCTCCAGGAATGTTCCATTGGTAGGAATCTCCTACAAAAGTGGTGGAAAGGTCTGTCGATTGCCCTGCGCAAAGGGTGGTTCTGGTGGCGTCTATAACGGGTGGTTCGAACTCTTCCTCTACCAGAATATAGTTGGCGTAGAAATAAGGGACACCATCAACAATAAGCGTCAGA